>CAZAIZ010000005.1:0-23938 GCA_964485275.1 uncultured Pedosphaera sp. | reverse complement strand
ATCCCAATCCTATCATCACATATCCAGCGATATTTGGATGACGCGCCATGTTCCCCAAGGTTCTTCGGATGATCTGCATCGGTCCTCCCGGGTCTACCCCGCAACCGCCTTGTGTCTTAAGCGCAATCACTCCATCCACACCTGGGTACTGTTTCTGGAAATCTACTCCGCTAAATTTTTCCGCTACATATTTAGAAACCGAATTCGAACAATTAACGTTAGATATCACTGCAACATAATTGCGTGTACCTGCACGACCTCCTGGGCGTGAATAACCTTGAAAAGTGCGTCGCATATTTTCCGGGTAAAACTGCGTGGGTTGATAATCCGCACAAAATGCGTGTTCTCTTTTATAATCCTTGCAAACCAGATTATGGGAATGCACATGTTCACCCGATGAAATATCCTTTAGAGCAAAGCCAATGATCTGGCTGTACTTCCGTACCGGCTCCCCTTCAGCTATGCCTTGAAGTGCAATTTTGTGTCCCGCAGGGATGGTTGAGCCCACCTTGATCTCGCCTGTTCCACTCAGTAGTGTTGAACCTTCCTTGAGCGTTTTCTTCAGTACTCCCACCTGGTCCTCGCTTCGCAAACGAAGGACTACTGAATCCATATCAAAAGAAGTCATCGATGAATCATAGAACCCGAAGACGAAAGGAGACAACCAGAAACCTATTACTCTTCTTCCACCTTAACCCAGGTACACAATTCGTGTTCTTCAATTATTGCTACCAACTCATGCCTGCCCGGCTTAAGTTGGGCAAAAAAGCCCTTTGAAGTATTGATGCATTCCAATGTTCGTGACTGCCATAACGCCGAACCCGAACTCACCCGTAACGGCAGTTGTTGACTCGACGCAGGTAAATCCGGATCAAGATAGACTACGGTGCCAGGCTGAGGTGTAACAATCCGAGCAAGACTTGACACCTCCCCTGTAACAACTGTCCTGTTCCTCAAATGATCCTGCGCCTCCTTCCACCACACCGCATATTCTTGGGGCAGGAAAATACGACCATTCACATCACGGACCCCAGTTGTTTCCACAGGGGGAACTGATCCAGTAATAAACCATTCTGCTTTACCGGACGGGTGCCTCATCCCGGAAATCGGATCAACAACAGCTGCTTCTATGCCGCCAGGTCGCTTAAACCAGCTGGTACCAAACCGCTGATGCAACTCCATCATTAATGCATGCATTACTGGGGCAGCCCCGCTAACGCCCGAAACTCTTTGCATTGGAGATCCATCAAAATTCCCCACCCAGACTCCCACGGTAAATTCAGGAGTGAAACCAATTGCCCAATTATCTCGAAAATCCGAACTGGTTCCAGTCTTGCAAGCGACTCGAAAAGGAAAAGACAATGACGATCCCCACCCAAATGAAGCGGAACGAGCTGAGTCATCACTCAATATGTCCGCAATTAACCACGCGGGTTCAGAACCAAAAATCCGCTCCATACCCGAAGGGTCTGACTGAAGTAAACGTATGGGCCTGTGTTCCCCAAGCCGTGCCAAAGTAGCATAAGCATTTGTTAATTCCAGCAGACGAGCCTCAGAATTCCCTATGGTTAGGCCCAGGCCATAATGGGCAGCGGAAGACTCCAGAGTTGATAAATCCAGTCTTCGTAAAAAGCTATGCAGGGTGGTTGTTCCTCCAATTTGATCAAGCAGCCTCACCGCGGTCACATTGAGAGAATTAGCCAAGCTCTCCCTTAGCGAAACAGGACCACGAAACCGGCGGTCATAATTAACCGGGCTAAACACTCCCGTCGTCGTCTGAAAATCAACTGGAATATCTGCCAGCACTGAAGCCGGAGTCCATCCCTTTTCAAGCGCCAATAGATAAGTGAAGGGCTTGAAAATTGACCCTGCACTCCTGCCTGCCAAAGCCCCATTCACTTGCCCTGACTGGCGGTCGAAATAATCACATGAACCCACCAAGGCAAGGACATTACCAGTTTGATTTTCGATTATTACTACAGAACCATTGGATGCATTTTTTTTGGACAACCGCTGCAATTGTTCGCTTAAAGTCTCCTGAGTAAAGATGTTAAGCGGCAGGTCCAAAGTACTGCGAACACTCCCGGCAACGATTCGACGCTTTTGGATCAAGTCAACAAAATGTGCAGCAGCGAAGGCGCGACCTGGATTATGTAAGACAATCGGCTCCTGCAGTGCCCGGTTTTCCTGTGCTGCACTAAGCCAGCCGTTATCCCCCATGCGACGAATAATTTTATGCTGCCGTTTTTGCGCCTCTATAAAATTCCGGTGTGGATTTAGTCGAGTCGGTGCATTAGGCAAGCCTGAGAGCAAGGCCGCTTCAGCCGGCGATAGCTCCATCAATGATTTATCAAAATAGTACGCAGCTGCCGTACCGGCACCTTGGCATAAATTTCCATAATTAATTCGGTTGAGATAGTTCTCTAGGATACGTGCCTTGCTCCATGTTCTCTCCAGCTTCCTGGCCTGTAGAACTTCAATAAATTTAGTGTGAATATTACGAGGCCTACGAGGAGTCTCTGAATTCTTGATTAATTGCTGGGTAATTGTTGACCCACCTGACATCACCCGCTGATGCCAAATAATTTCTTTAAAAACACGCGCAAAACCTATCCAATCAACACCATTATGACGCCAAAAACGTTTATCTTCAGCCGACAGGGTCGCTTGGATGAAAATCGGCCCGCATTCCTCGAGGCTTGTCGGCTGGAAAAACTTTTCACCTGCCACCCGGTGCAATCTTAAAGGGTGACCTGAGCGATCACTGATCAACGAGCTGGGCTTATTTGATTGCTCCAATCCTTGGGGAAGAGCGGTCAGGGTAACGGCAATCTCCAAGCCAAGCCATCCTGTCACCACAAACAAGACGATGGACGCACCCCCCCGCAGCAATGGCCGGGACCAAAGCCAACTCCAGAGTGCACGAAACGCATTAACCATTAATTGGATCGAGTAAAGAGTTTCTGTCTCGAGCTGAGGCCAATGATATCGGGATTGTACATTGCTTCAGCTTTTACCGGAGGAGCCGTCACCTCCCCTTGAGCGCGAACTCGCGCAATATATTCAAATACATACTCTCCTTTCTGGGGGTGGTTTACATAGAATACCGCTCGATCTTTACGCAACTCATGATGGTCAATTCGCCAATTATGAATGGTCCTTACATTTATCCTTTGGGATTTAAGGCGAGTAAAAACAGGCTCTAAACTGGCCGGCAATCCGTCCTCGATGGCAAGATAATGCGCCTCTTCATTCTTCACATTAACCTTGATTACCACTTTGACCAAATCCCCAACCCGCATCGGCATTTCGTCTTCAGAATTACCTTCGGGGCTTATTCTGGAGTACTTACGCTTAACAACTAATCCCCGGTTTATTGCAACATCCGGATTCCCAACCGGCCTCATCGCTGATCGCACGGTGAGATAAACCAAATTACCTTCATTCCCGCCCTGAAAACGAAACCTCATCGGTCCAGGATGATTGTTGAGACGCAATACCATTTTACGATGTTGTCCATCCAATGACACGGGGTATTCCCGTCCTCCAAATTCGACTACGGCATTCATAGGATGTGATATTGAGTCCCTTTGATCAAATCTGGCCATCGCATAAACAACCCAAGCATTCGCAAATGTGGAGCCCCAATGCCCTTCACGAGCAGATTGGCTTAAGCGGCCGGCAATTGCGGCTGATTCCTTGCTGTGCCCCATTGACAAAAGTCTCATCGCCAGTCGCTGGCTTGAGTTGCCATAATATCTGAAAGCTTTAGCTGATGTGCCAATCGTTTCACGCAAATCACTGAGCATCTTCTGGCTTGCGCCTGATTCAGCCACTGCTGCAGTCAGTAAGGAAAGGGCTGCAGACGGTAAGTTTGCCCGGATAGCAAATGCATTTTCATGGTACGCCGGTTGGGCTTTATTCATCAAGGCTAACGTGTATAAGGCCAGACAATGCACTCCCCACTCGCTGTCCTTTTTCGCAGGACGTTTAATCAGCCTTACTAGGTAAGCATCAAGCCGGTCCATCGCCTCAGAAGGAACCTTTTTTCCCTTCTTCACCGCAATCGCCAATACCATCCCCCCATAACTGCTCGCAAATCCATCTGCAGCACCGCCAGGCCAATAAGCCAGCCCGCCCTCGTGGGTTTGCATGCTCAGCAAACGGTTAATACCATGTTCAACCGGGTCTTCTTCCTGGTCTCCGGTGTCGAGATTCAGACGAGGCAACACATCACGGTATTCCTCCAACAGCAACCACGGTAATAATCTGGAACCGGTTTGCTCTGCGCAGCCGTGTGGATAATCCAGCAGATACTCTGATGCAGCCTCCATCTCAGCCATGGTTGAGGTGCAAGCGCTGATCTCGTAGACTCCATCAGCTTCACGAAGCTCAGGCGCCAGGGGCTTTAGCAGGTCATCAATGTTTTCTTTACTCCGGTAAAAGTGCACAGACCTTCGCAAGGGAGAAACATGACGAATATCAATATATGACTCCCTTGAATCGCTTAAGTCATGGGAAGTTTCCGATTTCACCCTCCAAACAGTACGTGACTTGCCCTCTCCAACAAAATTCAACGGATAGTGTACAGCCACAGATGCATTGGGCGGAACCGTCATTTTCTGTTCCAACGCCAAACCTACCTGGATCAATTCGTCGGTATCCAGGCGTACCGTTACCGCCTGTGTTTCAGGTGTTTGATTATACACCATCGCCTTGGCAATTAAATGATCCCCGATTCTCGCAAATCTGGGTAATGCAGACTCCACCATCAACGGCAATCGAACACGAAACCTTGCCTCATCCTTGCCGAAAGCGGCCGCCTTATGCGCAATGGCAAACACCCGGTAACGCGTAATACCATCGGGCACGATAAAGTTAGCCTGCACTTTGCCATTTTCATCTGTCAAAAGGCTCGCACTCCAGAATGCTACCGCCTGAAAATTTCTGCGCAATCTACCTGCATCGCCGCCGCCGCCTATAATGTGCCCCTTGTTTGCATGATGAACACGCCGGGGATCTTCCGTACGCATAAAGGGAATGGAAGACGATGTCCTTACTTCCAAAGGCATCGACTCATAAAAAAAAGAATGCAAGTCAGGGGACTGATAACCAGTTAGGTCGAGCACGCCCTCATCCACAGCATACAGGGTTACCTCCACCCCCTCTTGGGGATCCCCCTGCCCGTTGCTCACGTATACTGAAGTTTCAGCTTCTTGGCCGGGTTGATAATCATCCTTTTCCATCCTTGCCTTTACCTGCAGTCGTGAATCAGGAGATTCCACATTAATCTCGCAATAACCCAAACGATATTCAGCCGTGGGAATCTTTCGCGAGCTCCCCTGTGCTCCGCGCAGGAGAAGAACAGAAACATAAACATTGGGCGCGTCTCCCTCCACCAATGGCACTTCAACCCTTGGCGCATTTCCCGAAACATACACCTGGAAGGAACGTAACACCCGGTCGCGCTCGACCGTCACCAGCGCGCGGCCATTAAACGGAGCTTTCAATAAAATTTGCGCCGTCTGGCCCACTTCATACAATGTACTGTCTGGAACGAGATCCAGCTTGAATTGTGTATGATAATCCCAGGCCAACGACTGATTTCCGCTTACATAAAGTGGCACTTGGGTCAATACAGTGCGCCCAGAAGAGTCTGCTGACTGGAAAGATAATTGATACTGACCTGCAACTTTTGGCACCAGATCGGTAAACACGGGTTTCGATCCATGAGTGCCTGTTTTCAGCCCGACCTTCTTAAGCGAAATTAAATGCTTTTCATTTTGGTAACGCACCCCACCCCCGGCTCCTTTAATTTTCACAGTTCGCCATTCAACCCGGCTCAATTCCACCTCTACAGGAATTCCGGAACCATACAGATCTCCATCAGGCCGAACTGCCACCAAATTAAAGGACAACGGCACACCAATATGCTGAACGGCAGGGAAATCACTTACGCCGATATAGAAATCCGAACTATGCCGGATGATAGAAGCACGCTCTGAAAAACTTTGCCCGTTAATATCAGTAATTTGCACGAATAAATCACCCTGCAAGGGAGCCACCTTATTATTCGCTGCAGGCAATTCCGGCCGAATCAACGCCATCCCTTTCCTGTCCATTTTCACTTCACCTGAAAGACTCACCTCTCCTTCACTTTTGACCACCCCAAAACGATACCCCTTCCACTCGTGACCCCACCGATGTCCGTAACGCCCCATAAAACTCCATTTCATTTTAGCTGATGCCAAGGGCTTTCCAAAATAGTAGCTGGCGCTCACCGGGATTTCCACGGCCTGACCGGCATTGAATTTGCGCTGCCCTTCAAGTTTCACATTAAAAGTTGCCGGTTCGTATTCCAGGGCATCGACATAAACACGTTCTGAACCAACCTGAATTTCAAAGCTGCCATGAACTTGCAGGGGAAGATCAATAGCCAGATCTAGCGAACCGTTTTTATTCGAACTGATTTTCTGCCGGTGATAAACACGGCGACGGGGGCCAGTCACTCGCACATCGTATTCCTGTGCTTCCGGCAAGCTCAAAGCCCCGTTCTTCCATGCGCGCACATGCCCTTTTAGTAAAACGGTTTCACCCGGTTGATACACCAACCGATCAGTAAAAAGATGCAACTTTTCCTCCTCGCGCCAATGTGACCAATGATTAATGCCATACCCCCACAAAGGCATCTCCGCAAAGTCACTGCTCAACTGCAACATATGCCGGTCACGCGCCATGATGATCTCCACCCAAAGTGCATCTCGTACTGGAGGCAGCTGTAATGACACATTCCCCTGCTCATTCGATTTAGCATGAGCCAGCTGCTTTCCATTTCTCTCCATGATTTTCAGCTGTGCACCCTTAATCGGTTCTCCGGTTTGCAGTGAAAAAGCGTGGAAGAATTTTGACCCTCCAGACTCTTTCCAAAACACACCTATATCAGTCAATTGAATTAACGACTGGGCTGAAGTCGCCGAATGGTCGAGGCCCATCGATTCCACACTAACAAACAATGTCCCCGGACTGGAATCTGATAAAACTTCATCCCATTTGAAATCATGTTTTACTGCCTCATCCGTCTTTCCCCGGACCGAATAGATTTTTGATAGAACTTCCTCACCAGGGATTAAGTCGTATCCGAGCGATTGACTTATCTGTTGTTTCCACCGATTGCCACTCCAGCGGAAGTCACCGCGTCCGAGGTATTTGCGGTAGTAAGATTGAATAACCCGAAATCTCTGATCCGGGTCCACACGTTTCACCCTCAAACGAACCGATTGATTATTTACGGAAACAAAACTAAAGGATCGATTGCCGTGCACTGACTGTGACGTGGCAGTATCAGCCAGATAAACCCTGCCCGGAAGGGGTTCAAAAGTCACTTTTCGTTCCCATTGCTCTGCTAATGTTAACCCTAAACGAGAAGGCAACCCCGGCTTGACCCGCACACGATAGGGAAGTTTTAAAGAAAACGGACCAGACAGGATAATCTTATTCCATTGAACCTCGCTATCATATTTAAACTTCACAGGCACAAAAGTGCTCCCGAATTTTTCCTCCACCTTCACCCAACGGGACATATCCTCCCCCTTTAGGTCACGCTGAACAGAATGGGACAACCCTATGTGTAATGCCCGTTTTTGGTTCAACTGATTTACCGCACGCACTGCGGCAACCGTCACCGGATTACGTTGACCCAGCTTCCAGATTTTACCCTCTCCAAGCTGATCACTGCCCTTAGCTGAGGGCAGCCCTTTCCGTAAAACCAACTGCCAATCTTGGCCACCTTCCAGCAGGCGGACCGGAGACACTCTCAACTGTTCAGGTCTTTTAGCAACCGATTCAACTTTCGCCCGGACTCCCTCTCCATTCTTCGCTTTAAACTCGAAGTAGGCATCAGCCTTATCGACAGACACTGCTTTATTAAAAGTAAAAATATAATTAAACCGGTAGGAATTAGAAAGCCGGGGCTGATGTTCGCCCACCAGATCCAATCCAAATTCCTGACCCGGTTGAACTACATTTACAACCTGTTTTTTGACCTGAGTTCCCGGGACAAACCTCGATGACTCGCCGAGCTCCTGCCCTACATAACGGCCTCCACACCAACTTGCCAATACTACAAGCAACACTATCCCCAGGAAACTGTTTCTCCCCCGAAAACCATAAATCTTCCCCATGCTAACTCCTTTCAAACAATTTTTTCGGGGATTCTTGCCTCCCCAATGTAAGTACCATCTGGAATCCCATTATCTAACGTGATTCTGTATCTTTTTTAACCTCGTATTTCCCCTTGATAAAATTGTCATCCTCAGAGGCCTGTAACACAGGTTTTGATGGTTCTGATCTCAGGCCCAAATATATTAGCACAGCATCAGACACCAGTAGCAGGAAGACCAATGTCGCAATCACCGCCAACAACCTTTTTTCCCGCCAACTAAAAGGACCGGAAAAAATGGAGGGAGCATTGATTTGGTTCAGTTCTGCAGTCAATTGAGCTGCCCCCGGGTAACCATCCCGCTCGTCCAGAGAGCATGCCCGGAGGCAAACTTGATTTAGCCTCATGAATGGAGAATCCGAAGAATTGTTCCGCGCATGCGAGGGCAAATCAGGAAACTCATTTCGGTCCATGCCCGTACTAGCCTCATAAAGGACCTTACCCAGCGCGTAGAGATCACCCCGCCAATCGCCTGACCCCTCTTGTGGAAGAAACCCTAGTGTGCCGACCGTAGAAGAGGTGAAACCCGCACCGGCAACCAGACCCATGTCGGCCAATTTGGGACAACCATTTACATAAACAATATTGGAGGGCTTGATATCCCGATGAACCAAGCCTTTCTCGTGTAGGTAATGAAGTGCGTCAGCCAACTGGGCGCCAATGTAGGCGCATTCATCAGCAGGTAGAGAGCCGCGTGTGTTTAGCTCCGACTGCAATGTGCGAGGAGAATAATCGGCTGAACCAAAGGATTGCCCCACCACCTGGTCATCTCCCAACTCCATAACGTAGTAAAAGTATCCTTCCCCTTCATTACAGCCTACGTGTAACACATCAATAAGGCCCGGGTGTCCCCGCGAAACAGATTCATATTGTCTAATCCCATTAAACTCACGCTGATATGGTCGCGCATCATCAAAAAGATCCTTCTGAACAATCTTAATGGCTCGCCATGTCCCCAAGACACTCCGCGCCAGCCAAACCTGTCCGTAACTGCCACGGGCAACCTCGATGACCAATTCGTAATCAGGAATATGAAAGGTTTTACCCAAAATCTTCTGCCAACCGTTTAGATTATTGACATAATAGCCACAACTTACCCACAGTGGATTTTCCTCACCTCCTCGTTAAAAAATAAAATACCGGCCATTATTCACAAAGGGAAGGTTATTCACCTAGGCAGGCGGTTTTGGAAATAATTTGATAATAGATGTTAGATTTACATTCCGCAGAGGGTACCTATATATGACATGGGGGTATCCAATGATACAAAGCAAACTGAAACTGAGAACGAACAGGCACACCTCTCCGGCAGGTCGCGTGTCTCAAAACCGCAACAAATTACTTGGCGATCTGTGGTTTCGCCATATTCGAGCCCGCCTGGAGGTCGGAGAGCCGCCCTCCGAGCGTTGGCCACCCCAGCCCGAACAGCAGACTTTCCCCTGGTCCTGAGCGTCCATCAATTTACAAGGAAGGCTACATTCGCATGAGGAATTCCGCAGTCATGGTTGGGTTATCAAAAGACTGCACACCTCCCTATTCCTCGTGCCTCTACCCGCAGCCAGGGACCCCTCGTCCGTCCGGGCAACCGGACGGACTCCCCCTGACCCTGAGCAACCCCCGCCCTGGTGTGCCCTCGTCATCGGACACACCGGGCGGGCGTTAACCCTTGGCCGTTGCCCAACTCACCAGCTTATGATGCAATCAACGCAAATGAAGCCAGAGCCCCCCTTGCTCGAGACACGCAGCAGCCTGATCCAGAGACTTAAGGCCACGATTAACGGGGAAAGCTGGGAGGAATTTTTTCAGACCTATTGGGAACTAATATACAATGTTGCCCGACGATCAGGCCTTTCAGAGGCCGATGCGCAGGATATTGTTCAGGAGACTATCCTCAAAGTTCATAACAGCATGGACAAGTTCGAATACAACCGTAAACGCGGCTCCTTCAAGGGCTGGCTACGTACGGTCACCCGATCGAGACTGGCTGAGCATTTTAAAAAACAACAAAGGCGCCCCAATATCAGCCTGCCGCTTGATGAATCAATTGAGCTTATCAACGAGACGGCTGACCCCAAGGGGCCGGACTTGGAAAAAGTTTGGGATGAAGAATGGCACCGCAATCTCATCCACGCGGCTCTCACACGAACCAAGAAACTAACCACCCCGAAACAATTCCAGATCTTCAAGTGCCATTACATTGATGAATGGACCGTTAACGAAACCTGCAAAACTCTGGGAGTGAATGCTGCCCAGGTGTACATGGCCAAACAGCGGGTGGGTAAAATTTTCAAGGAAGCCGTAGAATCATTTCAGGATCAAACCTGATTCAAATGGCGTTCTAATATTTCACCTAGCAGTCTTACCTAGAAGCCTACTCTTCTTCCATCCAGTGATGTTTCTTCCATGGGCCTTCATCAAACTGGGCACCATAATAGACAGTACCGGTCGTGGTATCGAGAATATGGGTTGGTGAAGTGGAATGAAAAACAAACCGGCCAATTTCGGCAGCTTGACCGGCCTGAGGGGCAGCCTTGGCTTCTGGTACTACGGGATTAGGGGTTCTTGCATCGGCGCAGGCCAACAAGATTACTGCTGCCATTGCTCCAACGAGTAAACTTTTTTTATCGAGGGATTTCATGATGCAAAAGAGACTACCAATTGAGACATGCGGGTCAATTACCGGACATTAACATCAAGAAAAATGGCACGCCCTTAGGGATTCGAACCCCAAACCTCCTGGTCCGTAGCCAAGCGCTCTATCCAATTGAGCTAAGGGCGCAGCCGAAACAGAGCATTAACGCCTCTTTATTTCCTGAGCAAGTCAATTCGCCGTATTCGTTCAATCCAAATCAAACTAGATGTCGATCTCCAGACAATGAACCATCCTTATAGTAAACGGCGTTGACCAGTGAAAGACCGTTGATATTGAACTTCGCTTAGTCCAGAAACTTACGTTCGACAAACCAGAACAACAGATCCCTTGTCCAGGGGTGCAGCTTGCTGTGATCACGGCCGCCCAATCCGATACCATGACGTCCGTTTTCATAAATATGCAAATCAACCCGCACGCCCTGCCTTCTTAAGGCAGAGGCAAAAAGGAGGCTGTTTTCAACGGGCACCACCCGGTCTTCCCACGTGTGCCATACAAAACACGGGGGTGAATTCTTTTTTACCTGCAACTCATTGGAGAGTAATTTGACCAGTTCCGCCGGAGGATTATCCCCCAATAGATTTCTCTTGGAGCCCTGATGGGTAAACTGACCCAGAGTGATCACTGGATAACAGAGGACTGCCAAATCCGGGCGGGAACTAACCTGATCAACCTTATCCCCCTTAGTATTACCCATGTCAAAATGAGCAACAATCGTTGAGGCAAGGTGCCCGCCGGCCGAGGAGCCCATTACGCCAATCCTTTTTGAATCGATTTTCCATGCAGTTGCATTTGCACGGACGATACGTATCGCCCTACTGACGTCACTCAACATGATTGGGTGACGGTAACCGGCTGAGCCCAACCGGTACTTTAGCACAAAACAATCTATCCCCTTGGTCACCAACCAGTCGGCATATCCCTTGCCTTCATGCCCGGCCAATCCCCCATAGCCTCCCCCGGGGCAGATAACCATCGCTGCACCAGTGGGCTCCTCTGACCAATAGGGCTTTAAAGTTGGAATATCTCTGGGGTTATTGCCCTTTTGCCCCGGTGCATTGTCCTTCCAAAGTGGAAATTCAGTTTGTGGTTGATCCGCACCACGGACCATCAACACTGGGAGGAGAAAGGTGAAAACAGTAATTCGCATGGACCGATTCTATCACGTGAAGCTAACGGTGCCTAGGCCCAGGCATTATTGAGAAACCGAACAAAATTACCATGCATCACACCAGCGATGTCATCCTCTATATATCCCCGCTCAGTCAACAGGGAGGGTAACTTTCCTAAATCGGCAATGGTATCCAAATCACCTGGGCTTTGTTCACGACCGTAACCTCCGTCCAAATCGGTACCTATGCCAATGTGGTCTGCATTTCCTGCCAATTGACAGATGTGGTCCATATGGTCGATCAGATGAGCCAACTCCACCCCCGATTCTTCCGGAGTAGTCTTACCTCGTTGCCAACCGGGAACCATCATCCATGCATCCATAGCCCCTCCGATGACTGCTCCTCGCTCGATAAGGCATTTTATTTGTTCATCTGAAAACTGGCGATCATTTGGAACCAAGGCCCGACAGTTGTTGTGCGAAGCCCAGACTGGACCTTCAAAAATATCCAGGGCCTCCCAAAAACTATCATCACAAAGATGAGTTGCATCGAGAATTATCCCCAGCCGTTCCATTTCCTTCAAGAGATCGGCTCCTTGGGGCCCAAGCCCTCCGGTGTGTGCGGTCCCTTGGGCATAGGTTCCCGGCCCATAATGTGATAAACCCACAGCCCGTAGCCCCTGCATATAGGACCGTTCCAAGAAACTGGGATTGATAATTGAGTCAGCGCCTTCAAGGCTGA
Organism: uncultured Pedosphaera sp.; assembly: GCA_964485275.1. Classification (GTDB taxonomy): domain Bacteria; phylum Verrucomicrobiota; class Verrucomicrobiia; order Limisphaerales; family UBA1100; genus UBA1100. The sequence goes on along the minus strand of CAZAIZ010000005.1, from coordinate 11,217 downwards.
GAATATAACCAATGGGAGCGTCTTCCGGAGGACAATCAGCCCAAATCGCTGCTTGTTGGTTTAATGATTGGGCATCGGTTATCTGCACCAAATGCCCATCCTCCTCCATGGCCCGGTACCAGGCTAATTGTCCTTGAGTTTGTGCCCAGGCCTGTTCAGGTGAATGCCATCCCTGCAGATTATTGAATGGCTTCACATACCGGGCAATTTGGGTCGCCACGCATATCCCAACTTTACCACGTCGCATATCCGGAAAAGCAACCGTTCCCCGGGCACGATCGGTCTTATCGGTTTGCCCCTGTTCCCGCTCACGGATTGCCAGAACCTCTCGCCTCAGGTCACGGTTCCATTCCATGGCATTCATGGAAAGGTCCAGATGCGCATCAAAGACCCACATTGTTATACCCCCAGACTACGCCGGCGAGCTGCAATTTCCCAGAGGCCAATGGCTTTCCCATCCTGCACAACCCAGGCGTGGTCATGAAGGGCTACGGTAGGGCAGATATGAACAGGCAAACCATAACATGTATCACCCACATCCAGATTTCGCGAGCCATCCAAAAGCATCGTCAAATGCTCCTCACTATGAACCTCAGTCTCGGCTGATTCATGACCGAATATACGCACTCTTGGACAAGGCTTATCAGCTCCAACTGCCTTGTGTCCCAAATCAAAACAAACACGCTTCTCCCCAAGACGACTTACAACCCTGGTTAGCAACACCGCTGCACATTCAAAATCCATGTCTGCCAAACCATCCTCATAACCAAAATCCCAAAGTGTTGTCGTCCCCGGACTACAGGTGCGCTCAGAATGCTTTGCGTGAATTGGGAAGGTTGGTGTCCCTCCGGCAACTAACTCCGGCACCGGCAACCCAGCGGATTCCAACTCATCCTTAAATTTTACAACAGACACAAAATCGCCATCGCACTGTTCGGTGCGCTTCTTTAAATCCGACTCGTGATTGTGCCCGTCATAAGCATGAATTCCTCCAGCCTCCAGCCCTGGAGCTATAGAAACAAACTCATAAAGACCTCTTGCCTCATCACCGGGCACAATACCCGTCCGATGCATTCCACAGTCCAGATCAACATAAACCACCAATTTACGGGGTGCATCAGCAAAGATTGCCCCAAGTGTCTCCACTGTCTTCGGATTATCCACCACTGCTCCCCAGCGAACCTTAGGGTAACGATCCATCAGAAAACGCAGACGGACCCCATTAGGGCCAACGGGTTGATGCGCCAGTAAAATATCAGTCCCACCAGATCCGGCCACCATTTCCGCCTCGGCAATCGTTGCGCATTTGAACCGCGAAATCCCCAAACTCAATTGCATACCAATGAGTTCTGGCAGCTTATGGGTTTTTACGTGGGGACGGAGTCGATTTGCATCTCCCACGATTTCCACCATTCGCTGGAGATTTCTAATGATGCGCTCGGGATACACCAGCAAAGCCGGAGAAGGAATCTCAGCTTCATTTTCAACCTGGTACCAGCTCGAACCTGCCATAATCAATCAGTCGCAATCTCGAACACAGCTTCAATTTCAACAGCCATACCTCCAGGCAAAGACCCCATACCAACTGCACTCCGCGAACCAACTCCATTTTCCGGACCAAAAACTTCGCGCATCAGTTCACTGTAACCATTAATCACCTGCGGATGCTGGGAAAAATCCGCCTCTGCATTCACCATCCCAAAGGATTTCACAAGCCTCTTCACCTTATCCAGACTGCCAAGCTTCAGTTGAAGCGATGCCAATATCGCCAAGCCGGTTTGACGGGATGCATCCTTGGCCGCATCCACATCCAAATCACCCCCAACCCGGCCGGTTATGTAAGTCTGGTCGTTCAGGAGCGGGCCATGACCTGAAACATAAGCGAGATTACCGTGAATCAAAACCGGCCGATACACCCCACCCGGCTTGGGAGCAGGCGGGAGCTGCAATCCCATTTCAATTATTTTTTGCTCTGCAGTCATTAACCAACAATGGTACCGGTGCCCGGAGTCGAACCGGGACGCCGTTTAAAGGGCGGGGGATTTTAAGTCCCCTGTGTCTACCAATTCCACCACACCGGCTTAGTGTAAATAAACAACGACTAGCGGTCAGATTGTTTTATATTGATCGCCGAGGCAACCTGCTCGGACTCCTCCAGTCCATTCTCCAATGATTCTGAAAGAGTGCAGTCGTGCTTTAAAGCATACTTCTGGAGAGCAATCCAAGTAACAGGCTTAAGTGTAATATCAAGGTTAATGGTCACCACATCTTCCCCGAGCTTTTCCAAGACGGTAAGTTCATCGCTCGAAAGACGGGCTTTGGTTCGGCGCGGGGCCAAGATTGCGGTGCTATCTTTACTTTCAACAGTCATGAATTTCCTTTTGAGAAAGCCCAATTAGCCAATCAGGAGAAAAACCCTCAAGAATCACTTATAAGGAGTTGTTCGCGAAGTTGTTCACTCAATCTCGCTCACTCGATGTCTTCAAACGGGTCACCACCACTGGCGCTTTGTTTCTTGGTAAGGTTAAACTCCAGCACAGAAAACGCACCAGGCTGGAAATCCACACGTCCCAAAACAGTGCTCAAACCACTAACCCGATCAGCCCCCCATTTTTCAAGAAGAAACGTAAACTGCCCGCCCTCTACAAAAGTAACCCTCACATCACCCAAACCCAATTTAGACTTCTCAGTTTTTGCATCTGCCAATTGTATCCTGGTAATGGTATCCATGGTAATTTCCAACGGCACCGGGGAAAAACCCGCTTTAAATATTGCCTTTCCATCCCTGACCCCTAGAAGCTCCCCCGAAAGATTGGTTGAATTACTGGTCGTCAAAACATCCTTGCCATCCTTCTTATCACCGGAATTGGCCGAGGGCAACTTCCCGTTCCATTTACTCACCCGTATATTACTGATTTTCACCGGGGAATTCTGGAGCAAAACAAACATCAGATTCTCACCTTTCCCCGCAAATCCTGAATTGTCCTCCCACTGTTTAATCACCCGGTCATTAATAATAACAGCCAAACTGCTGTCAGTCTTGTTGGCCCGGATGGAAACCCTTGCCTTCGACTTACCGCGCAGGTCCTGATAGGTTTGCTGACCTAAATTATTCTGCACACTGTTAGCCATACGCGTGAGGTAACAGCTATTAGGGCTAATACCCACCATGTAGGAGCTTCCACTATAGGCATCAAGCTGGTCTGCATACAGGCTTATGCCTAGGTTAAAGCTCCCTTGCCATGTCATGTCGAATTCCACGTTAACACTATCGCCCAACTCCAGCTTACGCCCAATCAAGGACCCAGAACGAGTGCCGGAAAAAGATTTTTTTGCGTACTTCCACCCTGAAGCACCTGCGGGAACCGGAATATTTATTCCCTTGCCGGGAAACGGTACGGGTACACGTCCCCCGAAGATCGCCTGTGGCGGGCGGTTCAGATTATTAACCTTACCCACCGTGGTCCCCCTGGTTTTCCAGCCCTCGATCCCGGTTGGGCCCTCATAGATTAATCCAAGTTCTTCAGATGACGGACGAATAGACAAAATCTTCTCCCGCGGAATACGCAAACTATTACGACTATACCAAGCGTTGAGGATTAGATGTCTGTCATTCAATTCCAAGACCTCACCGGTCAAAACCTCACCGGTGACCAGATCAATTTGAGTGTTCTGCCCTGGCTCCAGCTGCTGTGAGCGGGGAAAGAGCTTAATTCGAGACAAACTGTCAGTTAGAAACTCAATATCCGTTTTGACCGCTGAATGCCGCCATTTGACACCTGTTTCGGCATCAAACCCGACAAAAGTACCCTTAAGTGTATCTCCATCCAACAACTCAATCACTTGCGGTTGTTGCTCGTGGGTAATTCCCCCACCTGGCCCGGGGACTATAATCCCAGGCCGGTTGGTCGAAACCGTGGGGGTGCGCACCGGCTTAATCACGATCTCCGCGTTAACCGAGAACAAAATAATGAAAATCCCGACAGGGAACAAACTTAAGATAGAACAGTTTTTCATGGGCCAAACAATCCTTCCTCATCATCTTGACGGGGTTGATTCAGGTTAAAGTCAAGTTTCTCAAATACTGACGGATCAAACATTGCTTCCCCAAAATAAGGACTTCGGATCCTCACCTTGTCCACATCCCAGGACAAAAGCTCAACGTTTAGCCTGCCATTATTTTGCATTTGCATCTTCACGTCTTCTCTCCTGGGCGTTGGTCGTTTTACCGGGTTGCTGAAGGTGAGTGAACTCATATTCAAGACAGGCAGCGGCACATCACCAAAATTTGTGGTAAAAATCAATTTGTCTCCCTCAATGCGTTTAGCCTTGCCGGAAATACTGTCTTTATTAGAGAAAACCACAAAGTCCTCCTTGCCATTTACGGATTTGGCCGCATCGCCTTCGGGTATATTCCCGTTCCACTCGGTTATCCGTATCCGGCTGAGCCGCATCGCACTGTTATTCCTTGAGGTAAAAAGCAACCCCTTACCCTTTCCGGCAAAGGGCCTTGTATCCTCCCATTTACGGATCAATTGACCGTCAATTAAAACCGAAAGAGTCTTCGCCTCCTTGTCGACCAGCAAGCTCAATTGGCAGCGTTTCTTTCCGAGCAATTGGGACCGCACGTTACCCAAATTGGCGGTGCTCCCGTTTTGAATTCGATACATGTACATATTGTTCTGATCAACCCGCAAACTGTAGCTATTACCTGAGTATTCATTGTTGATTTGATCCGCAAATATATTGACGCCCAGATTAAAATAACCGGTCCATTGCAGATTAAAGGTTAACGCACAACGACTCGGCAACTCCAAATCCTTACGACCCAAGATTGGCCCACTGCTCTGGCAAACAAAGCCATTGTTTACATATCTCCAGGCCCCCTGTTGCCCCGCCCCAGCAACGACTTTCCCCGGCACTTGAACCCGACCTATAATTGCCAATGCCCGCTGTTTATCAGGACCTCCTACTGCGGCAGCTTTGGCATTTTTCTTTAACATCAGCTTCAATACCTGCCCGGTATTGCGATTGCCTGTCATCCACCCGTCCGGGCTGTCTTCAGGACCCTGATAAACAAGCCTTTCGGGTTTTACTCCCGGTTTTATTGAACGCACAAACTCTCTGGCAATTTTTAACTGTCCGCCATACCAAGTATCCAGAGTTACCTCTTTTTCATCCAGACCCGCCAATACACCGCTCAACGCACCTCCGCTAATTAGACTAACTGAACAATCCTGAGTCTTCTCGATAGGAGCTTTCCTCTGTTCCAAGAGAACAGAGGAAACATCCTTGGCAATCACTCGGGCAGGTTCTGCAAAAGACGGGTGAAGCCAGAGAATATGGCCATTATTGATTCCCTGAAACTTTCCCGTGAAAGAATCTCCATTGAGCAACTTCAAACGGTCTGGGCGATTATCTTTCTTCTTTTCGGTTGCCTGAACCGGTTGACTAGCTGAAGAGATTACCTTTGACTTAATCGGCACCAAATCTTTAAGGAAATCATCCCCTTCTTTAACCTGCGCCCAACAAGGCATGGCAATAAAAATCCAGGCCACCAAGGCTATGAAGTTAGCGTTCATAGATGGGAAGATAACGGTAATTTAAGGCAAGTGATAGTAGCGATGCAGACGTGGCAAAGGTGCCGCCGAAATTGCTATCCCAGCGCCCATCTTCCTGCTGGGTGGATTGTAGACGCTTGATGTTGTCAGCGTTCCATTCGGCCCACAGTTTGGGTGAGGCATGAAAATATGTTTGAGCCGCATAATAGAGGAAATAATGATAATAATGATCATAACCACCACTGGAACCCTGTTGAGCCAAATAGTCCATAGCTGCCTTAAATCGCTGGCTTTCTTTCTTCTTCGCCAAAGCAAAACAAAGTGCCGCTATAGCTGTGCGTGGTCCATTGGAACTGCCGGCACTAGTATACCCGATCCCGCCATCGCCGGATTGGCAAGTAATGTAATAACGCAGTGCCTTATCCAAAGACTCTTGGGGCACCCCCAAGCCAGCATTTCGGGCCGCCATTAATGCCACAAACTGAGCCCCACTCACGGTGGTATCTGCATCGGAACTTTCGGGCGAATAACGCCACCCCCCCATCCGGCTTCGTTTTTGGGCGTTTAAAATTAATTCGGTCGCTTTCCTCAACGCAACACCCAACCTTTGGTCGTGAACCTGACCGTAAGCTTCAGCCAAAGCCAGCGATGCGAACCCATGATTGTACATGGATGACCCTATGTAGCCTGTCGATTTATTCTGACTTTTAACGATAAAATCCAACCCCCTGCGGATTGCCAGAGCATAGGGACCCCGATTTGGATCATCCCCATGTGCCAACATCGCTATTACCGCCAAGCCCACAACTCCTGGCTGTTTGCCATAAGTATCTGTACGACCTGGAGATGTAAAAGTTCCGTCTTTTCCCTGATGGTCCCGTAGAAAGTTAATTCCCTTAACATACATGCGATCCACTTCAACAGGAATAAACTGGGTAGGCCCCTCGAATATCCCTTGAGCGAATAATCTAGAATTCCCTCCAAAACAAAGGAAACACAGGATGAGGAACAAACGACCCACTATTTCTTTTTCCTTAATTGATCCACCCCTTTGAAGAACCCCTTCAACTGGCCCTGAAATTCCTTGGGTAACTGTGAATTTCGGCCGGCGAGTTTTTGCACTCTGTTATCTGGATCAACCTCACCGCCCGCAACATTGCCCGGTGTTGCCTCATTTTTCTTGTTCGTGGTCCCTCCTGAATTATTCATACCCGGCTGTTGCCCTGGTTTTTGGCCAGGCTTCATTCCCATGGCCTCCATCATTTGCATCATTTGCATCATCATCTGCATTTGCTCAGGAGTCATCCCCTCCGATGGTGCACTTGCCTGACATTGTGATAATAGTGAAGCGATCTCCTGTTCTATCATATGAATAGAATCAGTCTCCGATTTTTGCGCTTCCTTGATTGATCTGGTGGCATCGGCACCCTTCTTGGGCGAGAATCGTTCCAGCATCCACTTGGCAACAATTGCCCGTGCTTCGGCCGAACCTAGCTTAGCTGCTTCAAGCCCTAAATCGATCGCTTCAGCCTCTTCGCCGATCTTGTATTTTTTATGTGCTCTGGCCAAGAGCTCAGAGGCCTCATCTACGGGGGAACCAGGCGGGACAGTCTTATCCGTAAGGCCTGTTCGACGAGCATCTTTAAGGGCCTCAATATATCTTTCTGCTGATGTTCCCCTGCTGAAACCCACTTTTTTCATTAGCTCCTTACCTCCTGCATCCAGCAGTAAAACCGTCGGATAACCTTTCACGACATATTTTTTTGCCTGAGCAGCATTGTAGACTGATTGCTCCTTGGTGATTTTACTTTTATCCCGGGGGAAATCCAGCTCCACAAGTACCAAGTTCTTTTTGGCGTACGCTTTGAACTTTTCAGTATCAAATATGTTTTTCTTCAAAGCTTTACACGGGGGGCACCAATCGGATCCGGTGAACTCCAATAGAACAAGTTTCTTTTCGGCCTTCGCCTGTTCCTGTGCCTTTTCAATATTCGTCAACCAACCCTCGCCCGCATGTAAGCCGGTGACGAGCATAACCATCAAGGAAGTGATTTTTGTTTTCATAGTAAAGGTTCTTTCTCCGGTTGTTTATTTTTTATCAATAATTTTTTTTGCACGACCCTGTGCATTCTTCTTTTGTTTTTCATTTAGGTGAACGCTGAGGCCTTTAAGTGCCGACTCAATTTCATTCAATTTCTTTGCATCCCCACCAGCCTGTGACTTAGCCACCAAAGCCCATTTATATGCCTCTATCAAGCCCTCCGTATCCCCTGGCAAATTCAGTTCACCCTCCGCATCACGCATACGGAATGTGGCAGGCCTCAGGAACGTGCCTTCTCCAAGTGACGGCCGACTCTCCATCTCCACCTGTAAATCCCCCAGCAAATTCATCTGCCTAAAACGCAGGTTAAACGTATCCTCCTCAAGCTGCTCCTTATTGCGTGTGGCATGTTCGGCCTCCAGTATCTGCGTTTGCTCCCTTAAATCCATCTCCGCCTGACGCAAACGCAACAGCTCCTTCATTCGCTCTAATAAATCCTCATTTGGTTCACCTTCCCCTTCCCCTTCTCCCTCACCTTCACCATCATTCTTGGGGTCCAACAAATCAGCCCATTTGGTAAATTGTTCAGCCAGTTTTTGAGCCCCCTCAATCACCTTGCCTGTTTGGTTGCGCCTGATCAAATCAGCATGCGCATCCATATTTTCAGACGGCCGGGCTTCACGCATTAACTTCGTGACCTCTCCAAAATTTTCAGTCTGTGTCGCATCATAAAATCGTGCTATTTCAGTCTGCAACTCGGCTGCCTTTAGGCTGTTGATGCTCTGATTAGCATAGGCATCGTTTACCTGCATTCTAAGCTTTTCAGGCAACTGGTCGGCTAGCCGGCCAATAAGCTTCACCAGATTTTCGGTAAAATCCTTGGCAACACTCTCTTCAAACTCAGCGATCCTGCGCAAACGCATCACCAAAGTATTGGCGTACATATCCTGCACGTTTTGCCCTGCCTCCTCCTGCATCTCCTTCATCTTATCGAGAGCCTCTTTCTCCTTTTCCTCAGCCTTCTCAAGGTTTTCTTCACGTTCCTGCTGATCCTGCTGGGCCTGTTGCAAGGCCTGCTGGGCCTGTTGCATCTGCTGATTGGCCAAATTCTTCATTTCCTGTTGGGCCTTGGCCATTTTAGCCAAATCTTGCGGGTCCATTTCCTTGTTCTTTAACGCCTCTTCGGTCAGTTCTTTCAGATCCTCTGAGAGCTCCTTGGTCTTCTCGGCAATATTTTTCTGCTCCTGCTCCTGGCGCCCTATCTGTTTGTCGGCCTGATCACTCTTCATTTGTTCAGCATCCTGTCCCAGGGTTTCCCGGGTTGCCTCCAACAGATTCTCCTGCCGACGCACCAACTCATCCAGCTCAGCCATTTTACTTTCAAAATTTTGCTGAATGATCTGCGCATGCTCCTCCGGGCTCAGAATATGAATCTGGAAAGGCAGCGACCGACTCTTCCGATCTGTCCTGTAATAATCCTTGGCCACCGCGTAAAGATTAACCAGCGTTCCTTCCTCAAGCTTCAACTTACGCGGGTCAAACAGATAGATTGAATCTCCAGAGAGGTTTCTCGGATCAAAATCCCTTAGAACAGACTCCCCCCGGGCAACCATATTGGTGCCACCGCGCTTATAGACCTCCCATTCTGCTGACAACTGACGCAACCCAAAGTCATCCTCTGCGACCATCCTGATATCCAGCACCTCATCGCGCAGGATGGCAACTACTGGCGCCTGCCCTGGGCAGTCGATTCCATGGGGCGGGTTGTCGGGTCGCCGATCCAGGGTCATTTTCCATGTTTGGGTGCCGTCTATGCCCAGATTGTCCTGCCACACAAATTCCAGCTCGCGAAAATCGTCCAAGTCCAGCGGCTCACTATTAAAACCCTCTCCATCCACCACCAAATCTTGAGGCTTTACCTCGCCACCAATTGACTGAACCGGCTTAAGCCGCGCGAGATTAAGCTCGCGGGTGGTTGTTCCCCTGAACTCAACCCGACTTCCTTCCAGGTAGGAAAAAACTGTTCCGTGCACTTCGGTAGTGGACTTTTCATACTTGAGATAAGAAGGATATTCAATAATGGCAGAAGCCTGATCCAGTGTGGGGCGTGCCACTGGTTGAATCGCGATACCACTTCTGACATCACCCATCCTCAGAGATAATTCCAATCTCTTTGTTCTTCCGGGCAGAGAGTACTCGACACTGTTCCCAGCCATCTTGGTTGTCTTTACCGACTGACCCACTCCCAGCACGGCCTGAGAAGGGTCTGGCACAACAGCCTGGAATGTGTTTCCCAGATCCGTTTGCACATTGAGGTTGGCATGAAGAAACTCATCTGCACGTTTGGCAGAACTGCTCGCCTCGGCCCACTTGTTTTCCAAAACATTCCAAAAAGGCACCCCGCTGTCGGCATCAGCAAATGCATATCTTGATTTAAGAGCAAACTCTTCACCTCTGGGCACGTAAAAAACCCCCTCTATAGCATTGCGCCCATCAACCAGAAGCCCCTCCTCCACAACAAAGGTGTAGCGCTTTTCAGAAGAAAATGGTGCCCACCGTTTGAGCGCGTTGGAACTCGCATCAGGAGTGTAGTCGATCGTTAAAGCCAACAGGCACAAAACCAAGATAGACATCAAGGAACGAATCAAAGGCTTGCGGGTGGCCACTGCCTCATTAAATGAATAACGCTCGGCCTCACGGTCGATCTGGTCAATCGCTGCACGACAGAGAACCTCAGAAACGTTTTCCGGCCTCTGTTTCTGATCGCTCAGCTCGACTGCACTAACAAGTCGGTCTCCCAATTTGCGGTGCTTCTGCTGAACAATCGCCGCTAAAACACGCCTATCCCGGCGTTTGAGAATCCAGTGCCGTACCCACGGCCAAACAAAAAGCGCGGCAACCCCAATGCCGGCCAGAGTAAATGCAAGACGATAATGAGCCGGCGTTGCCCAAAAGCGGTCCGAAAGGTAGAGCAACATCCAGCTGACCACCAGACCAGCCACCACTCCACTAATGGCAATAGCCGTATCAACGACAAAGAGTTTACGCTCCAGAGACGCGAGTTTACGCCGGAGATTATTCGGCATATCAATCTGAAAGCTCTTCATCTTAGCCATATCCCTGCATTCCCTTAAATCAGTCCAAGTACCTTACGCGATACCCAGTAAACTGCAAGAAGGAAGACGATTGTGCCTCCCCACCAAGCATTACTCCATAGACGGAAACGCTCCTGTATTTCCTCGTTTTCGGCGACTAAAGTTATTTCCCTTAATAACTTGGTTAAATCCCCGGTTCCACCGGCCTGACCACCGGTGCGTTCAGCAATTTCGCGCATTACCTTCAGATTAGCCGGTTGCCCCAGCTGCTCCAGGATCACCTTTTGAACGTTAATCTCGGCCTCAAGTTTCTGTCGACCGTTGGGGTTATAGATCGTCATAGCATGAGATCCTCCGACCCCCACCTGTACACGGGCCTGAAAAACCCCCCAACCTCCTTCCATGCGGGTAAACTCCAGATCACGAGTCTTGCCTCCCGGCTCCTTTAATTCCGCTCTCAAGTCGCTATTCAAATCGCCTCCTGATAGATCCAGCATTGTAGCCTGTAAATACACCTCAT
>CAZAIZ010000004.1:0-25672 GCA_964485275.1 uncultured Pedosphaera sp. | reverse complement strand
CTGAGTAATGTCATCCTTACACGTTTGCCATTTGCCGTTCCCGACCACCCTTTGATTGAGGCACGAGTGGAGGCCATTGAGGCGGCAGGCGGGAATGCTTTTATGGAATTTAACCTTCCCGAGGCCATTCTGAAATTCCGGCAGGGAGTCGGACGGCTTATCCGAACCAAGGGAGACAGAGGAATTGTTGCTGTACTGGATAACCGTGTGCTGACAAAACGCTACGGCGAACATTTCCTGAACGCACTCCCAAGCATGGATATGGAAACTGTGTAGCACGCCAAAGCCTCCGGAGCTTGCTTCCTGCTTTTATCCTGTTAACCTCTGGGTCATGTCTGAGATTGCAGATTTCGTCCATCACAACGCCGCGAAAGTCACTCCGTCCATTTTGCAAGGAGTGCATCATAGACTGCCTCAGCTTAAGTTGGAATTCGCCGAAATTCACGCACCGAAATTCCCGCACCTTGTGGACCAACTGGAACTGCTGGCGGATGTCATTGAAGATTATGCCGAGGGAGCCGATCAGGAAATTCCCTATTTTGTAATTGCCGAAGCCTGTTTCGCTCTCGCCTACGCCCACAAACAGACCCACCTGATCCCCGACCACGTGGCCGACATTGGCTTCGCAGATGAATCGGCAGTTGTCAGGACAGTTTTCATCGAAAATGAACGGGCGCTCAGCGATTACTGTAGCCGGCACGGCCTTGATTTTTCCGAGGTAACTACCGAGGCCTAAGCTTTCTTCTTTCCCGTTTACAAACCCATCTACGACGCTAGGCTCGTCGCATGCAAAGCCTTTTTGTCTCAGTTTTTTTGTTTGTATTCGTGGCTCTCAGCGCCGCCAAGGAAATCCGCGTTGGCCTAATCGGGCTCGATACCTCGCACGTGGTTGCCTTTACCAAAATCATCAACGACCCCAAGGCAACGGGACCGTTGGCAAGCGCCAAGGTCGTTGCCGCCTTCAGGGGTGGCAGCCTTGACGTACCTTCCAGTGCAAGCCGTATTGAGAAGTTCACCAAAACCCTGACCGAGGACTACGGACTAAAGCTTTACCCCTCTATCGCTGAATTATGCAAAAACGTGGACGCGGTGATGATCGAAAGTGTTGATGGAAGACCTCATCTAAGACAAGCCATTCCCGTGATTGACGCGGGCCTTCCCGTGTTTATCGACAAACCCATGGCTGGCTCGCTTGCCGATGCCATATTTATCTTTGACTATGCCAGGAAAAAAGGCGTGCCGATATTTAGCTCTTCCTCCTTGCGCTATGGCAAGGCCACACAAGCCGCACGCAATGGGGCAATGGGCAAAGTCACTTATGCGGAAACCTTCAGCCCTGCTTCGCTCGAAGTGCATCATCCAGACCTTTTCTGGTACGGCGTCCACGGCTGCGAATCGCTTTTTACGGTTATGGGTGTGGGGTGTGAGAGCGTAATTCGTCGCACCACCGATGAGGGGAAAATTGAGGTGGTAGGCACATGGAAAGGCGGTCGGACAGGCGTTTTTCGTGAAGGCAAAGGTTACGGAGGCTCTGCTAAAGGAACAAAGGGAGAAGGCCCCGTAGGAGAGTATGACGGCTACGCTCCGTTGGTTGTTGAAGCCATCAAAATGTTCCAATCCGGAAAGGCCCCTGTAGATCCACAGGAGACAATCGAGCTCTTTGCCTTTATGGCGGCAGCAGATGAAAGCAAAAGGCGCGAAGGCAGGGCTGTATCCATCAAAGAAATCATTGGCCAAGCGCGTCAATAAACCTGTTCCTTTAGCTCAGGTTCAAAAAATTTCGCAAGAGGCGCCTGCCGTGGTCGGTGAGTATGCTTTCTGGATGAAACTGGACCCCCCAGACTGGGTGTTCCTTATGGCGAATCCCCATGATCTCACCAGCTTCGGTTTCTGCTGTTATCTCTAAACAATCCGGAACCGTATCGCGTTTTACCACCAGTGAATGATAACGCGTGGCGGTAAACGGACTGGGAAGGCCCTCGAATAAATCCTTTCTGTTATGTGAAATAGGCGAGGTTTTTCCATGCATTATCTCCTCATTGACCACCACTTCTGCCCCAAAAGAATGCGCGATACACTGATGGCCAAGGCATACGCCCAGAAGAGGCATTTGAGGGCCAAAGGTTCGAATAATTTCATTGGAAAGCCCTGCCTCACACGGCGTACACGGCCCGGGAGAAATGAGGAGGCGTTCCGGGGCCAGTGCCTCAATGTGGTCTAAAGTAATCTCGTCGTTGCGAAAGACCTGTATCTCCACATTTTCCTCGCCCAGATACTGAACCAGATTAAAGGTAAATGAGTCGTAGTTGTCGACAACGAGGATCATCTCAATCAGCCCTTGGGTTTGCGTTTGGCCTTGGGCGGATCAAAAAGTTCCAACTGAGGTGGAGCAAAGAGATCATAATTCTTTAGGATGCGAATTACTTGTAACAGATCACTCTTCTGGTAATTACGATTTACTTCAATATGCTCGATGAGATCCGCTAGCATTGTGCGGAAGGGAATGACAGCATCAATGCCTTTTGACTGGAGGAGATCAATGCTTTGTTGGCGTGCTTCTCCGCTGGCTGGAAGTGCGGGAACAACCAATATCTTGGTCAGTGGTCCTGGCCCCCCGAAGGCCTCTGTCGCTCGAGCAAAGGTTTCCGGTCCTGCAAAGCGGAACATTTCGGGCGCATGAGCCAGCACTGCCTGCGTAAACACTTCTGTATGCCACGCTTTTACCACCACCACCGCTCGAGAGAGCTGAGCCAAGTCTGGAGCGGCCTCCAGAACAAACGGTACTTCCTGCCCTTCTGCTGGGCCACTGGGATTGTGGACGTAAAAATCAATCTCGTCATCCTCTCTTTTGGGCGCGATATGCTTGCGATTTTGGCGCACAAAAAATCCGTGCAGCTCAAAAAACTCGCGGACTATTGTTTCACTGACGGCCATCAATCTAAAGAGCTTTTCTGATAACCTTCTCTGGGACCTTCTGTCCGGCCGCCACCCGGCCAATTTTGTTTGCGAGAACAAATTGGACTTTCCCGTCGCTCACCTTTTTGTCCAGTTTCATGGCTGCAAACAGACTGCGAGTCTGTGCCGTGGTCAATTTCACCTCCGTTGGCAATCCTGCCCGAGAGAAAAGAGACTCTATGCGTGCAACCTGTGTCGCAGGTAATCCGCTGACTGCGTGTGAAATTTTTGCGGCGGACATCTGGCCGATGCTGATGGCCTCCCCGTGCAAATACCTGCCGTATCTTGAAATCGCCTCAAGAGCATGACCAATCGTGTGCCCGAAATTCAGGATTGCTCGCAATCCAGATTCCTTTTCATCGACGCCAACCACTTCGGCCTTGATCTGGCAACACCGAGCAATCACCGCTGTCAGGGTCTTCGGGTCCTGCTGTAGAATTTTGTGCAAATCGCGCTCCAGCCTCTCGAAGAATTGAGCGTCATAAATGATGCCATACTTTATCACCTCCGCCATCCCCGCACGAAATTCACGCGGTGGCAAGGTTCTCAGCGTATTCAAATCACAAAGCACCAACTTGGGCTGATAGAATGACCCAACCAGATTTTTTCCCGCTGGCAGGTTTACCCCCACTTTACCTCCCACCGAGCTGTCGACTTGCGCCAGCAATGTGGTTGGCACCTGAATAAAGTCTATCCCCCTTAAGTACGTTGCCGCGCAAAGCCCTCCCAAATCTCCCACTACGCCTCCTCCCAGAGCGACAATGAAAGAACTGCGCTCCAGTCGGTGCTTAGCCAACAGGCTATAACAGGCCTGCACGTTTTTCAGTGTTTTTGATTTCTCGCCCGGGGACAGGGTTATGAATAGTGGGTCAAATCCTCGTCCTTTCAATGAATCAAGTGTCTTCTTTCGATAGCACTTGGCCACATTGGAATCCGATATCACCGCGCACCTCTTGCCTAGCCGGAGTCGGGCACACTGTTTGCCGACCTCCGCGAGCAAACCTGCCCCGATGCGAATCGGGTAGGAACGACCTGCCAGCGGTACTTTGACCGTGCGCACTTTGAAAAAGATTAGGGCGCGTACGCGGAAATTGACTCCACACGTAGGCGGCGGGTTTCATCTCCCAACTGGAGCTCAACTTCTTGGCCTACTGTGCTGCCAAAAATGGCTTGCCCCATCGGGGTTAGATAACTGATAAGATTATTGTCCGGGTCTCCATCCCACGCTCCCAGCAGCGCGAACTCTTCACGTTCATCGGTATCCAAATTAGTTAAGGCAACTTGTGTGCCCACATTTGCAGCACTGGTATCGGTTTCGTCATAGTTTATGCCTCTGGCCCGGTCAATATCAGCCTCCATCTCTGCTTGCAGAGTCATAAGGACTTTTTGTTGCTCCTTGGCTGCCTTGAACTCGGCGTTTTCTCGTAAATCTCCGTATTCGCGGGCGATCTCTATTTCTTTGGAGTTCGCAGGGATTTTTTTCTGCACCAATTCTTCAAACTCCAACTTTTTGCGCTCCAGGCTTGCCCAAGAAACAATGATGGAGGCGTCGCTCGGCTGCTTATCTGCCTTGTCCTTATCGCCGTGTGTGATGAACGATTGAATCTCGGGATGTGCCTTTAGGATTTTACCCAGCACCGAGCGCTTATCCATCCCTTCAAAACAGGTAGACATTTGAACCGCACGTGTAATATCCTTCACTACTTCTATATCAACCCCTGAAGTAATCATGTCGAAGAATTTTGGATCCGTAAGGAGAAAGTCGCGCAGTTTAGATGCCCGTTTCTCATCGCTAGTTTCCCGCTCTATGGCTGTCAGCATCGCCCCGAAGGCCTCGGGCGTTAAGAGGGAGGCAAAGTCCCCTGATTTATCCTTAACGAGCCATAAAAGCAGTTCCCCTGGGGCTCCGTGATGATTAATCAGCTGGTTGAGTTCGCTTGTTAGTTCATCTTTGTGCCCAGCTTCGCTCAGTAATCCTACGCATTCATTAACCAAGCGTGCTGGAACTTGTGTTATCAGACCAAGAAAAGCCTGCGGCCAAGCTTCATGGGTCGCTTGATATGTCTGTAGCGCGCGATGCTGTCGCGATGCAGGCATGGCGGGAACCACTTCTGATAGTTTTGCCCCCGCCGCCCAAACAGTTTCCCCATTGGGTGCGGTCTCTCCAGCTTCTGCTCCCAGTGCCTGGGCAAGTTCATCTCTAACCATCACTGATTCCAGTGCCAACGCCGGTTGGGTTTTCAAATGACTCTGGATTTCCTCGTTCAGCTTGGTGAGCGTCACCTCTGCGAGGGCATTCTTATCTCCAAGGTCAGCCGCACTCTTGGTGATTTCCGTGGCAATCGACAGTCGTGCTTTCAGGCCGCGCGCCGCATTAAAGTCATCCTGGAGTCGATCTTGCAGGGGAGTATCCTCTGACTTATATTCGATTGCCTCTGTCTTCTTGGTCGGCACCTTGAAGCACCCTCCTTTTTTCATTTCCCGTCGGGCGGTCTCCCACCATTTTTTGTAATCGTCCGGATCGATCACGTCGGGAACGAGCGCTTCCTTAACTTTGTCGGTGGTTGCCAAGTTGCCGTAACTATCTACAATTACCTTAATTACCTCGTCATGATGCAGGGCTGCCATTTGCTTAAGCCCATCCATGTCTGTTGCTTTACGGGCCTCAATGTGTTCCTTGGCGATTGGGGTAAGAATCTTGGGCGCAAACGCTAGATCGATCGAGTGGTTTATACGATCAGTAAAATCCACAGTCATCTTTCCCAAGACCACATCAATCGTTTTAACTTGGCCAAATCCCCAGCTCTTATGCACACAAAAACCCTCGGTGGCCATTTGGACAAGAGCTTCCACATCTGCGGTCCGAATTTTTCCTGCACTCGCTAGCTTCTCAAATTCTTCTTTCATACCTGTGACAACGCTCCGCCCTGTAAAAGGGCTCGCGTGGAAATGCCTGTGGCTTGATAGTAGCCGCGTGCCGAGCCAAAAACCAAGAGAAATCGCCGCGCGCGTCCTCCGCCAATGGGAACAGGAACCAATTACAGCCGAAGCTCTTCTTTCTGCCGCCTTGATTGGGATTTCCGGGCCAGATCGTGGCCTTTGCCAGGAGCTGGTTCTGGGGGTTCTGCGCCATAAGGCGTGGCTTGATTGGTTGATACACCAGAAAACCGACGGGCGCCGCCAGCAACCTCTCCCGCAGATACTCCTGCGTCTTGGTTTATATCAAATCTTCCAGCTAGATCGCATTCCTGACCACGCAGCGGTTAATGAAACTGTAAGCCTCGCTCGGCGGCACGATCTTGGCAGCCAAAGTGGCTTCATTAATGCCGTCTTACGCAGTTGTCTACGCGAGAAGGACTCATGGCTCAATAAGCTCTGTGTGCTCCGCAAGACCCAGCCAGCGCTTGGCTACTCTCATCCACAATGGCTCGTCCAGCGCTGGCAGGATCGCTGGCAGAACTATATAAATCTCCTCGAATGGAATAATCAGCCTGCCCTGGTTTACGCGCGAAGAAACACCCTGTCCGCCACCGTAGAGGAACTTGAAACTCGATGGACCCAAGAGGGGATTGTCTTTGAACGGTTAAAGCTTGGCTGGATCAAGGAAGGCCTAATGTTCAGGATTAGGCCGGAAGGCTCCCCTGCCGCTCTCCCAAGTTTTCAAGAGGGGAAGTTTTATATTCAGGATCCGAGCACCATCGCCTCGGTACAGGAACTCGACCCTCGCCCCGGAGATAACATCCTGGATCTCTGCGCGGCCCCCGGAGGGAAGACCACCGCGATTGCCCAGCGCATGCAGGACAGCGGGGCCATCCTTGCCACCGATATCGACAATTCACGGTTGGATCGATTACGGGAAAACGCTGAGCGTCTCGGTCTACGTTCTATACAACCCAAGGCCCTCCATCAAATTGATCTTAAAACTGCCGGCCCGTTTGACCGGATTCTTGTTGATGCACCCTGTTCCAACACAGGGGTAATGCGTCGAAGGGTGGATGTCCGTTGGCGGTTAAACGCACGCGAACTCCCTGTGCTTGCCCGCACTCAGGTTGACCTCCTCAAACGAGCAGCTCTTCTACTTAAACCCGGAGGCGTTCTTGTCTACAGCACCTGTAGTATTGAGGCAGAGGAAAACGAAGATGTCATCACTGCGTTTCTGCACAAACATCGTGACTTCAGGCAGGAAGCCACCCGAACGTTAACTCCCATGCAAGACAAAATTGATGGAGCCTTTGTGGCCCGTCTTCGCCGCGAGCAGTGCTAGTTACCGCTTGCTTTTAAGCACTCCTTCTGGCGGGGCAAAATTATCGGTAAGAACCCCTGCCCGAGCAGCACTCGGGGGGGCTTTGGCCCGTATTCGTTTTAGGCGGGGTCCAAAGTTCTTGGGTAAATCCGGACGGGCCTTCCGCAGAGCTTGTACTTTTTCAGCCACCGATGTCGGTGTCAGGCTTTTGGTGCCCTTGACGGCCACCATGACAATATTTCGCGTATCGCTCGCAGGAAAATGATATACATGGGGGAATACCACCTTAAGGGTTTGGTAAATCGACCCGACAACATCTGCACGCCAGTTGTCATAAGTGCCAATCACATTAAATACCAACGCCCCTTCCTTGGTGAGATCTTCGGCCGCCAGGGCAAAGAATTCCTTGGTCGCCAAGTGAAAGGGAATATGGGTCCCAAACTGGTTTGAGGTATACGCGTCCATTAAAATAGCATCATATTTAATTTTTTTATTCAAACGGAGGAATTGCCGCCCATCCTGAAAGTGAACTTTGTGTTTGGGCGTTTCCTTCACATGGAAATATTGTTTAGCCACCTTTGCGACTACTGGATCCAGCTCAACTGTATCCATGTGGATATCCGGGTAATAATGCTGGTATGCCCGGACGACACTGCCCCCTCCCAGCCCCAACATTAACACTCGCTTCGGATTCGGATTCCATAAAAGCGGCATTTGGAAGTATTCGGTATACTCAAAATGGCCCCTGAGAGGGTTTTTAATCCACATGCGGGTTTCCATGGATCCATTGAATCGCAACAACAAATAGGGGCCTGATTCTTCAACGGTGATCTGATTATGGGCCGAGGTGGTTCGGTGCAGAACCCGGTCCCGTCCCTCTGTCTGCCCGGGAAGGGATAGGGCAAGTGCAATTAAAATTATTCTGTAGCAGCTGGGGGCCATAAGCGATCCAAGGCAAAGCATAACCCAGCCAGCCCAAGGGTCAATAGACCAGTAAAGTAAAATATTTCTGTATTTGATAAGTGATCAATCAGTATGTAGGCCGTTACGAACACCCCGCCTATGCTTCCTGCCGTGCTGGCTGCATACACCGTGCCACTCAGTGTTCCCACGCTTGCAACCTTGTGGGCGGCTAAACGGATGATGTAGGGAGCAATCATGGCCAAGGCAAAACAGGGCCACAAAAACACCACGGCACTTCCCATTGCTGGGTCCAGCTTTCGCCAGATGATTGGCACCTCCGGAACCTCTTCATTCGGGACCGGGTCACTCGTTGGGTTGCTCTCTTCATTAAGTGTAAACTCGGGGGGGAGTTCTGACACCAGTTCAGAAGCTGGTTCGTTGTCAGAAACGACTGCCCTTGGAGGAGGCGAATTTGTTGCGTGCCGATCCACAATCGCATTTAGCACCTTGGGGGCTGTTTCTGGAATAAACAAAATGAAGATGCCTGCCCCAATCAGGACCAGCCCCAAGCCACTAGATTGTTTCTGGCGGTCGGCCACTCTCCCTCCGATCGCATAGCCCATTGCCAGAGCCAGCATGACAACCCCTATCTGGCTGGTCCAAACATAGAACGCCCCGCCAAACCACGGTTGCAAGTATCGCGCTCCGACTATCTCTAACACCATCACCGCAAAACCTCCAAGAAAGACGAGCACACCCAATGTGATCGTCCGCCCACGCGATGTTACTGGAATATCCTCCATTATGAAAATGTTCTCACCTCGAGCCTTGTGGCCCCTCTTACCTTCCGGCTAATGGCCTCAAGGTCTTCTAATTCAAGTTTCGTTGCGTACGGCTCAGGGGTGGGGCGGGCAACGGTGTAAAGGTGCACTTCCTTAATTTGCCCCCCTTCTTCGGTGATATTAATAATACGATTACAATAAGCCTGAAGCTCCTCATCATTCATGGCTTCTCCGTGCACCTTGAGAAAAAGGCTTTGTATAATGATGGGTCGTTCCTTGGCCGTCTCCTTAAGGTTGCTGAGGATGCGCTCAAACTTTATGTGAGAACGGTTGACCAATTTATAATAATCCTCGGTTCCCGCATCCAATTTACCCCAGATTTCCCCATTGTGGGCATCCATTAATTTCAACCCCTGCTTTACGTTCTCTTTGTCGAGACCTGCCGCATCTGTTATGAGCACAATTTTGGCAGCATCTAGGCCCTCCTTCTGTTGGACCTCGACAACCGCTTCCACACATTCGTTAAAATTTCCAACCATCGTTGGCTCCCCGTCTCCGCTAAAGGCAATATCTTTCACTTCCTGAGTTAGCCGCCGCGCTTCTTCAAACTTCGCCTCCTTGGCCAGTCCGCCTTCTTTGGCAATTCGAATCATGACTGTCAGCTCTTCCTGCATTTGTTTAAGGTCAATCTCTACTGCTGTCCCTGGGGCCTGTCTGTCCACCTCGCAGTAGACACAATCAAAGTTGCAAATTTTGTCGGGGTTAAGATTAATCCCTATAGAGAGTCCTTGGCTGCGGCGCGAGATGACCGGGTAAACGAAAGTAAAATCTGAAAAGTGCCGTGCATGATCCTGCACGGCCGCCCAGCTTGACTTGATGTCTCCCTCTGCCACGGCCAAAACTTACGATGCTCCGGGCTCCTTGCCAACGACCAAGCGTGTTAAAGTCCAAACCTGTTTTTGACCTTTCCATAAGTGCGGGAGGCCCCGTTCTCGCCAAACTGTTCCCATGCGTGCAGTTCTCCCTCCCGGTACTCACTCCTAAAGCTTGGGGTTCCGTCCTCGTGCCATCCCTTCCAGATTCCGAATCGCTCGTTCATTGAGAAAAATCCTTCCACATCTATTTGCCCGCTGGGGTAATAATAGACGACACGCCCGTGCTTGTTTCCCCTCGAATACTCGGTTTCCTCCTTCAATCGGCCGTCTTCGTCCCAGCGCTTGGCCACTCCTTCCCGAAATCCATTAACCAGCCGGTATTTCAATTGCGGCCTTCCATTGGGGTATTCAAGGACTACGGTGCGATTATTCAATAGCTGCCGCTCGCGCGCTTTGCGTTCCATCCGCTCCAGCCTCAACTGGGCCTGACGATCTCTTTGTTCCCTCTCCAGGCGTTTTTCTTCTTCTGCCAGGCGCCTCTCCCTCTCCAGTCGTATCTTTTCCCGTCGTAATTTTTCCTCATGAATCCGCTTTATTCGCTCACGCTCCACGCGATATTGCCGTTCTCTTTCTCCCTCCAAATTATATTCCTCTGCTGAGAGACCAGTTGGCCATTTGGGCAGTTTCTGGGATTCAGCTGCGCTGTGCCATGAGGTCCTGGTTTGCCAGTTGGACAGGCCTTCATAGCGCACCTTTTGCAGGTCAGCATAACTGGTCCGCTCATCCCATTGGGCCGGATCCATTCGATAGATTTTCTTCATCCAGGAGTATAATTCACCCCTGAGATATTTCAGCATTTCGGACCGCTCGAAAAAGGCCTCCGTCGCACATGTGAAAAACTCTGCTTTATCTGTCGTTGCGTATTTGCGAACAACCTCCCCGTTGTTTGTCTTTTTTTCCCATGCACGACATATGTCTTTATATTCCCGCTCCATGAATTTTTTGTATTCCCGCTTTACTGAGTCTTTTTCAATGGTCGGAACACTTTCATTGCCTCTTTCTCCATAATCCAGCATGTGCGCGAACTCATGAATGGTCACATTATAATTGTCTCCGCCGTCTTCCATTCCTTCTTTAGTCCAATGCCATCCTTGACGAATCTGTCCATAGGAGCTGGCATCTCCTACCGCATCGCGGTCTTCACGCACCGGACCCAAGTCGGTTGGGAAAAAAATAAATTTTTTGAAATGCGAATAATCCTTTTTGGTGCGGCGCGCGATCAGAAGGCAGGCCTCACATGCTACGCACACCTGATGAAGCTCTTTGTCTGGCGAGGCTTCCTCCCAATGACTCCACTCCCAATCCACCTTTTCGATAAACCACGAGATGAGCTCCTCAACAACTAGGGTCAGGTCCTCCGGAAGCCGCCTGTAGATGGCCACGTTTTCCTCAAGGATATCGCGCCAATGCGGCTTAAACCCTGGGGGCACTGGGGCCAGATGTGAAGTGATTGCCACGGACCCCGCCATGACACAAGAGACGCCCTTTTATAACAAGTATTATTGCCCTAACTCATACCCATCACCTGATAGCCCCCATCAACATAGAGGACCTGGCCGGTGATTGCGGCTGATCCATCACTAGCAAGAAAGGTTCCGGTGGCTCCCAGCTCTTCAGGAAGCACGTTGCGCTTTAGTGGTGCGTGCTCCTCATAGTGCTTTAACATATTGCTGAACCCGGCAATACCACGCGCGGCAAGAGTATTCATGGGCCCGGCACTGATGCAGTTTACCCGGATCTTTTGTTCTCCCAAATCATAGGCCAAATAGCGCGTACTAGCCTCCAGCGAAGCCTTGGCCACCCCCATCACATTGTAATGCGGAATAACTTTTTCCGCGCCATAGTAACTCATTGCCAAAATGCTGCCTCCCTCGGCCATCAAGGGCGCGGCCGCCCGGCTCAAGGCTACCAGCGAATACGCACTTACATCATGTGCCACGCGAAAGGCTTCCCGGCTCGTTCCTACAAAGGTCCCTTCCAAGGCTTCCTTGGGCGCAAAGGCCACTGAATGAAGCATCAAATCCAGCTTCCCGTCGAACTTGTCTCCCGCCTCGTTGAACACCCGATCTATGTGGTTATCCTGGGTTACATCACATTCGGTAATTAGTGTGTCCTCACCAAAAGTCTCGGCCAATTGACTCACGTTGTCCTTTAGCCGCTCGCCCTGATAGGTGAAGGCCAGTTCTGCCCCTGCCTCTTTCCAGGCTTGGGCAATTGCCCAAGCAATGGACCGCTTGTTCGCCACACCGAAAACCACCCCTGTTTTGCCGGATAAAAGTCCCATAACGAACCCCACCCCTACGGAAATCCACTGTTGTGTGCAAGGCAATTGTTCCAACGCCTCCCCGAAGCTGGACGCCGCTGTTTCTAGTGGTATGGTTGCCCCATGTTTCGTTTTTTTCTCCCGCTCTGGTGCGCTTTCTTCCCCGCACTGTGTGCAGCTCAAGCCCCTGCCCAAGCGAAGGTAGCCCTACTCAAGGGGGCCGCCTTCATGCGTTCCATATCTGCTGAGGGAGGTTATCTTTGGCGGTATTCTCTTGATTTAAAGACCGTCGCGGGGGAGGTCCGCGCCAATCGCACCACCATCTGGATGCAACCCCCGGGAACCCCTTCGGTGGGGATGGCTTTCCTGAAGGCGTATCAACTCACCGGAGAGCGCCCCTTGCTAGACCATGCCATGGCTGCCGGTGCAGCACTCGCAGCCAGCCAGCTAGAGAGTGGTGGATGGGATTACCGGTTCGATTTCTCCAAGCCTGCTGAAGCCAAACGGCTCAACGTTTCCACCTTTGACGATAACACATCCCAAAGTGTTCTGCGCTTCCTGCTGGCTCTTGGAGAATATTGCAACGGCTCTTCTCCCCGTGAGCGTGCCATCAATCATGCGCGTGATTATGGATTGGGCAAACTCCTGGAGGCACAATACCCCAATGGAGCTTGGCCGCAGCGATACGATGGCATTCCTAAACCCATCCAAAACTACCCTGTGTTAAGAGCACGTTATCCTGAGACCTGGTCGCGGAAGTATCCCAAGGAAAAATACATCAACCACTATACTTTCAACGACAACTCTCACCGCGATTGCGTGCTCCTGGCTCTGGAAGCATACCGTGTAACTGGGAAAAAGAAATTTCTTGAGGCTGCCATACAGGGAGGGGACTTTCTTCTGCTTGCCCAAATGCCCGCTCCGCAGCCCGCTTGGGCCCAACAGTACAACACGCGTATGGAGCCCGCATGGGCACGTAAATTCGAACCGCCTTCAATTACCGGAGGCGAAAGCGTGGGAGCCTGTCAGACCTTAATCGATCTATATCTTGCCACTGGCAAAGAAAAATATCTACAGGCTGTAGGTCCCGCGGTGGAATGGTTTTTGAAAAGCTCTGTCAGCAAGAACCAATGGGCACGATTCTACGAACTTAAAACAAACCGCCCCCTTTATTTCACCAAGGATTATCAGTTGACCTACCGGGATAACGATATGCCAACCCATTACAGTTTTCAGAGTTCATTTGGGGTCACGGGGATGATTCGTTTCTATGAAAAAGTGCGCGCCTCCGGCCGCAAGGCGTATCTTGCTTCCCAAAAACCTCGAGGCTTGCCGCCAAAAGAACGCACCCGCCGGGCGAGCAGCCTAGAGAAGCAAGTGCTCTCCATTATTTCTGCGCAAGACACGCTCGGCCGGTGGGTCACCGGGGGATCCCTTGAAACGCGAGGCATGAACTTTAATGAGCGCATTGAAACCCGCGTGTTTATGTCCAACATCAATGTGTTGTCCGAATATTTGAGCCTGGTTAAGTGACCGACTCCCAAGGCTCTCCATCCGGCTGGATTCTGGATATATGGGGTGGGGCAATGGTTCTTGACCTTGCTTTTTTCAAGGGCAAAATCTCTCCCCTTTCCATGCGGACAAAAAATACATTATGAGCTTGAATGATTCGACTCACGAAGCCCTCAAAAAAGTAAACTACCCCGGGTACTCACGCGACATCGTATCCTTCGGACTGGTAAAAGGCGTATCGGTTGCCAACGGCTCCGCTGGTATTGATCTTGAGTTAACCTCGCACAACCCCAAGGTGGCCGCCGAGCTGAAGCAGGCGTGTGAAGCCGCAGCCCTGTCTGTTGAAGGCGTTGCCCGCGCGGTGGTGCAAGTGAAAATGCCGCCGGCAGGGCAAGGTGATGCGGGAGGAGCACCAGCACAGGCAAATGCCGTGCCGGGCATCTCGAAAATTGTTGCGGTCGCTTCCGGCAAGGGTGGCGTTGGTAAAAGCACTTGTTCGGTTAACCTCGCCTGCTCTCTGGCCCAGGGCGGTCTGAGTGTTGGATTGATGGACTGTGATATCTACGGCCCCAGTGTCCCTCTTATGATGGGGGTCCATGAGAAGCCTGTGGTTTCGCCCGCGCAAAAGATGGTTCCATTATCCAGCCATGGCGTAAAGTTGATGAGCATGGGTTTTCTGATGCCCGGAGACGACCCGGTTATTTGGCGCGGTCCCATGATTATGCGTACAGTCCAGCAATTTGTAATGGATGTTGATTGGGGAGAGTTGGACGTCCTGCTAGTCGACCTACCTCCTGGCACGGGTGATGCGCAACTTTCTCTTTGCCAAACTGTTCCCTTGGACGGGGGGGTCGTGGTAACCACCCCCCAGGAAGCTTCATTGGGGGTTGTACGCAAGGGAATCGGTATGTTCGAGAAAGTCAACGTCCCCATCTTGGGCATTGTGGAAAACATGAGCTATTTTACCGCTCCTAACGGCGACCGCGTTGAAATCTTCGGCCACGGAGGAGGTGCACAGGAAGCCCAAAATCAAGGAACTTCTTTCCTAGGGGAAATCCCGATTTTCGTGGAAATCCGTGAAGGCGGCGACTCTGGCGTTCCTGTGGTCGTGGGTAACCCGAAAAGTGCGCCTGCACTTGCTTTTTCTAATCTCTCCAATTCTTTACGTGGAGTTCTCCTTTAAGGGGATATTCGCACTATTCATAGGTTGTTTGCTTATAAACAGATCTTTTTCCAATCAAAACTGGTCATTTTTCTCATTTTTTGTTGTTTTTATCGAGCGACTCGTGTTAAAACCCCGTCTAATCAGAATAACCCTATGGCTAAATATGCTGCGTCATCTGATTTGCTGAAAAACTCCTCGCTTTACCAGGAATTTCTCGCTGAACGTGAGGAAATCATGCGGCATAAGTGGCTGAAATCAGAAAAAGAGGGGTCAGATATTGGATTTGAAGAAGCGTTGACTGATTGGATGATCAATCACCGTGCACAATGGCGTAAACGCCGCCAAGCTGAACGTGCCTCTTAAATAGATAAACGCCCTTTAAAGCAGTCCTGCGAGTCTGCTAAGGACGAGATGAATACGCCCGGATCATTTCCGTGTTGGTTTCGCGCCATAGCGCGACCGCACGGTTTTTTTTATGACTAATTCCCGTCCTGTTCTCGAATCAACCGATCTCATCCGCGCGTGGCGCCGGGTTGCACATGAAATTGCTGAAGCCCACCCTCAAGGAGAATCCCTAATCCTGATGGGAATCCAACGAGGCGGGGTAGCCCTTTCGGGACAACTTGGGAATACCCTCACCGAAATTTATGGCCACAAAATCATTTCCGGTTCAGTAGAACCAGGGCTCCATCGTGATGATCTTTCCCAGCGCGCAATGAGCGAATTGCTTCCCACGGAGCTTCCCAAAGATATCGCGCGCCAAGTTGTGATTCTGGTGGATGACGTCCTCTATACTGGCCGCACAGTAAGAGCCTCCATCGACGCACTGCTTGGATTCGGCCGCCCTCGGTGTATTCAGTTGGCTGTTCTTATAGACCGGGGGCACCGCGAACTTCCCATTCGGGCTGACTATGTCGGGAAGAACCTTCCCACGCATCTTGAGGAACGGGTGGAAGTGCGCGTCGACGCAGAGGACGTTCCTCAATCGGTTATTATCCAATCCCCATGAGCTGGAATCAAAAACATTTACTGGATATCGAAAGCCTAAGTGCTGATGAGATTACCGCTGTTCTGGACACGGCCTGCGAATTCAAAGCTGTGGGCGAACGCGCCATCAAAAAGGTTCCTGCCCTACAAGGTAAAACGGTAGTTAACTTTTTCGTTGAACCCTCTACCCGGACTCGTGTCAGTTTTGAGCTTTCGGCAAAAAGGCTAAGTGCAGACATCATCAACTTTGCTGCGGACGCGTCCTCCTTCCAGAAAGGAGAGAGTTTAAAGGACACCGCCCGGACCCTTGAAGCATTAAATGCTGATGTCATTATTATCCGGCATAAGGCCCCTGGAGCACCTCATTTCCTCGCCCGATTTCTTGATGCCCATGTAATCAACGCAGGCGACGGAGCCCATGAACACCCCACTCAAGCGCTTCTGGATATCTTCACAATTCGAGAGAAGAAATCTCGTATTGAGGGGCTAAAGGTCACTATTTTGGGCGATATCCTATACAGCCGCGTGGCCCGCTCTAATATCTGGGCACTTCGAAAACTTGGCGCAACGGTTACCTTATGCGGTCCAAGCACCTTGGTGCCCAAGGTTTTCGAGGAAATGGGCTGTCGCGTATCCTATAATCTGGAAGAAGCCCTAGACGGTGCGGATGTCATCAACCTTTTACGTATCCAGCACGAGCGCCAGCGCAAAACCATGTTCCCCAGCATCGGGGAGTACACACGCCTTTTCGGCCTGAACAAGGCTCGGCTGGCTCTCACAAAGCCTGATGCCATTATCATGCATCCGGGGCCCATGAACCGGGGCGTAGAGATTGAGAGCGAACTTGCCGATGGGAATCGGTCCGTTATTTTAGAACAGGTTACCAACGGGATCGCTGTCCGAATGGCCGCTCTCTATCTGGTCAATGGAGGCTCAAGAGGTTCCCTTTAAAGATTGCCCTCCAAGACCGCTTGACTGGCCGCAGCCACTTTGGCATGGAGAGATTGCCCGTGACTATCCATGGTCACCACGACAGGAAACTTGTCTACTTCCAGTTCCCAAATTGCCTCAGGACTACCAAATTCCTCCAAAAAATAAACGTTGCGCACCCCGATAATATGCTCTGCCAGCACCTGTGCCGCACCACCTATGCCGTGTAGATACACGTTTCCATTTTCTTTACATCCGGACAAGGTTTTTGGCCCCATTCCCCCTTTTCCGATAACCCCGCGCACGCCAAATTTCCTCATGATGTCCGCCTGATAGGGCTCTTCTCGAATCGATGTTGTTGGCCCTGCAGCTGTGACCTTCCAGCCCCCCTTCTCTCCCTTCACTACCACCGGCCCACAGTGGTAAATAACGCTTCCTTCCAGACTTACTCCTTCTGGCAGAGCGCCTCCCTCGTGCAAATATTTATGAACTGCATCGCGCCCCGTGAAAACTATGCCTGAAATTGATACCGGGTCGCCTACTTTCAGGGCGCGCACCTGTTCCTCGGTTATGGGTGTTGTGAGTTCAGTCATGCTAATACAGCCATTCTTTAATCTCTCCCTCGCCTCCCAGCGCGGCCCCGTGCCGACGAAACGCCCAACACATGTAGCTGATGCTCACAAAAAACGATGCCGGCACTCGGTTTGCTGCACAAATTTTCACTCCCATTAATGTTGTGTTTCCTCCAAAGCCCATAGGCCCTATGCCAAGTTTGTTTGCCGTGGTGAGTATGTCTTCTTCAAGCTCGGCCAGTTCGGGGTTATCATTCTGGTCATCAAGCTTCCTAAGGAACTGTGTTTTCGACTGTTCGTATCCCGTGGCACGGTCTCCCCCGATACACACCCCGAGAATACCTGGGCCACAGCCTTTTCCTTGTGCCTGCTGAACTGCATCTAAAATCACCTTACGGCACCCTGTCAGGTCGCGATCTGCTTTTAGTGGTGTATTGGGCAACGAATATTGGGCCCCCACATTTTCACACCCTCCTCCTTTAAGCATGAGCCGCACCTCCACGTGGTCCGCACGGTGTTGATGAAAATGAAATACCGGAGCCCCAGGCCCAACGTTTGTGCCATCATTTTTGCCGGTGAGCGAATCCACTGAGTTTTGCCTAAGGTATCCTCGGCTTGTCGCTTCTGTCACCGCCTTGCGGGCTGTCCCCTCAAAAGCCAATTGGTCATAGCCAACAGGACAGTTGACATAAAAAAGCACACTTCCTGTATCCTGACACAACGGCTGTGATTTCCCCCTCGCAAGTGCAATGTTTCTGTCGATTATTTTCATGGCGTTCTCTGCAATGGTCCCCTTCTTCTCGTTTTCCAATGCTCTCAAAATTCCCCGTCCTACGTCATCAGGAATTTCTGCCGATGTCCGGCGAACAATTTCAATTACCGACTCGAAAATCTCGTCCATGAAGAAGTCCACGCTACGAGGAGGACCGTGTGCTGTCAATGCGCTGTGATTGACCGTTGACGTCCTGCGGGCAAGGGGGCAATTTTCCCCTTGGATGAGCAAGAACAAGAATTCTGGGTCTAGAGGCAAGCCCAAGGCCTTGCCTCTGCCTGTATCTGTCCCCAAATGGCCGTTTCTATCAGCCGATATAATTTTTATTGGTTTGGGATATTGGATTAGTACGCTTATTCAGGGCGAGCCGCAGCCCTGGCAAATAATCAGCATACTCGTTTGCGCTATATTGGGAGCAACCTTCGCTGTTGCTCCGTTTTATTTTGAGTATAAAGCAGAATCCAAGGCTGTGGAAATTGCGCAGCTCACTTCGGTAACCAAGGAAATAAACAAAATGGAATTGGTTGCTTCTCAAATAACCGATGCCTCCGAAAACTGGACGGCGGCCCAGGATGCTTCCAGGCAAACCGCCAAGCTGGCTGAAGAAGTTGCTGCGGGGATTGCTGAAACGGTAAAAACACATGATACATTTATGGCATCAGCCCACAAAGAAGAGCTTAACATACTTAAGTTAGAAGTGGATAAGCTGCGCCGCTCTGAAAGCGACTGGGCACACACCTTGGTGGGGCTCTTGGATTTGGTCTATCGGCTCGAGAGATCTGCTGTGGCTTCTGGCAAGGAAGATTTCATTAAAACCATGGGCCAATTCCAGGGACAATGCCGTGAGGTTAGCCGTCGCGTCGGTCTTGTGGCGTTTGAGGCCGAATCGGGTGCAGTTTTTAACCCGGATGAACATGCGCTTCCTGACGGAGAACCCATTAGTGAAAATGCCTCCGTATCTGAAACTCGCCTGCCGGGTTTCCGGCTACAGGGCAAGCTGGTTCGCAAGCCCTTTGTCGCCATAAGTTAGTGCTTTCGGTTCGCATGAGAGCAAACGCCTCGAGCACTTCCGGCAATGAATTCGAGGAGGGTTCGGGCCTTGTCGCCAGGGGACTGGCTAAGTGCCTCTTGGACCGTTTTCCCAATGTTGTTTCCTTCGAGGAATATTCGCTTGTAATGGTGGTGCAGCTCCTGTCTCTGCTCGGGCGTAAACCCTGCGCGGCGAAGCCCAACTATGTTCAAGCCACATAGTTTATTGACCCCAAACCCCAATGTGTAAGGAGGCAAGTCCTGGCTTACGGCTGCATTACCCTGCATCATGGCCAGATCCCCAATCCTCACAAATTGGTGAACCGAACTGTTTCCCGACAAAATTACCTTGTCTGCTATTTCTGCATGCCCCCCCACGAGTGCCCCATTGGCAAACACGTTTCCGTTTCCTATCCGGGCATTGTGCCCAACATGACTGTGTGCCATAAAAAAATTGTTTGCTCCGATTACCGTGTCTTCCTCGGGCGTATTGGAGCAGTGAAGCGTTACATGCTCACGAATTATGTTCTCGTTTCCTATGCGTAGTCCTGTGGGTTCCCCGTTATATTTCATGTCTTGGGGTTCCTCTCCTATTACTGCCGCCGTATGGATAACATTGTTTTTTCCGATCGTTGTCCTTCCTGTGAGGTGAACGTGCGGCCCGATTGATGTCCCCTCATCAATTTGAACTTTTCCATCTATAACAACATATGGCCCCACGCTTACTGTTTCATGCAGTTTTGCATTGGGATTAATGAGAGCCGTTGGATGGATCATTTTCTCCTATGTCCTTTCCTGCCCTGAATCTACCTTGTGCCGTGAGAACTCTGCTTGGTGGTGCTCGGGAACCCGGGCACAGAGGTGGATCCATTCATCCTCGTAGTGTTCTGAGTCTATCTGTCCTACCGCTTTTATTCGGGCGATGGTCGCGCCGTCGGCTGCCGATATCTTCAGGCGAATACGCTGTCGAATGGGGCGCAACATTGTGCCGAGTTCGGATTGTAGCTCCTCTAGCCCTTCTCCGGTTCGTGCCGAAATCGCTGCTGCGTGGACATATTCATGACACCAGTGGAGATTTCCGTTCCGCTTAGGAAGACGGTCCATTTTATTGAAAACCATTAATGTCGGTTTATTGCTCGCCTCTATTTCCTCCAGCACTTCGTTAACTGCCTCGATCTGTTCGCCTGCTGAAGGGCTTGAAACATCAACCACATGCAGGAGAATGTCGGCTACCACCACCTCCTCAAGGGTTGCCTTAAAGGATTCTACCAATTGATGCGGCAGCTTTCGAATAAATCCAACCGTATCGCTGAGAAGTGCATTTTGATTTCCCGGAAGTTTCAATCTTCTTGTAGTGGGATCCAGCGTTGCAAATAGTTTATCTTCGCTCAAAACATCGGCTCCCGTGAGGGCATTCAAGAGCGTGGATTTCCCCGCGTTTGTATATCCAACAATGGAAACCAGCGGCCATTTGTTGCGCTGCCGCCCTTGTCTTTGGGTTGCCCGCACCCTTTGGACCGCCTTGAGTTCTCGCTGAAGACGGCTAATCCGTTCTTGAATGCGTCTTCTGTCGGCTTCAAGTTGGCTTTCTCCGTCTCCTCGCATTCCAATGCCTCCTTTTTGCCGAGAAAGGTGCGTCCACATTCGTGTAAGGCGGGGAAGGATATGCTGCAGTTGTGCCATTTCTATCTGCATCTTTCCCTCCCGCGTGCTGGCTCGCTGGGCGAAAATATCCAAAATCAACGAGGTGCGATCCAACACTTTACAATCAAAGATTCTTTCTAGATTTCTGGTTTGCGCGGGGCTTAATTGATCGTCAAATATCACCGTGTCTACGCGCTCCTGTTTTGCCGCTTGCGCAAATTCCTCTGCTTTTCCTTTTCCTATGAACGTTGCCACTTGTGGTCGTTCCAGTTTTTGGGTTCCTTCTCCTACAATTGTGCCTCCTGCTGTAGCGGCCAACTCTGCGAGTTCCGCCATGGATTCGTTTATTTCAGCTGATCCTTTTTTCTTGATCTCTGCCCCTATGAGAAAAACTTTCTCCGTTTTCCCCTGTTGTTTTGTCACTGATTTCACTCGATTAATTCAATGATTCGCCGTGCGGTTTCTTCCGGGGCCTCGCTCTTTGACACTGGCACGACTCTTGCACCGATAATTTTTCTGAACCATGTTTTTTGGCGTCGGGCAAATTTCCATGTGCGGGATTTAACCAAGCTGACCGTCTCGGGCAAGTCCTGTTCTCCTCTCAAGTGGGCAATAACCTGTCTATATCCTAGTGCTTGTTGTGCGATGAGGTTGTTCTCCAGTTCCCTGCGCAGCGAACAAGTTTCTTCCACTAGTCCTCTCTTAAACATCTTTTCCACCCGTTCCTCTATGCGCATGCGTAAATCTTGTGTCGTCCGTTCTAGCAAAAAATAGTTCGCCGGTGCTTCGTTGGTCCATTTTGCTTTTTGGACTGAATACGGTTTTCCCGTATTCCTTATCACTTCCACTGCCCTAATGAGGCGCCTTTGGTTGTGATGGTCAATGGAGTCGTATGTTGCGGGGTCTTTCTCTTTAATTTCCCTTAACAGATTTTGGGAAGATATCTTTTCTAGTTCCTTTCGTGTTTTTGGATCTCCTGGGGGCGCCTCGCCCAGCCCCTCCAGCCACGCTTGAAAATAGAGTCCTGTCCCCCCACAAAATATGGCTTGTTTAATTTCCGTTTGTTTTTTTTCTGCTTCCCGCACAAATCTCGCTGCGTCAAATCCTTTGCTAATCGTGGTGCAGTCTATGAGATGATGGGGAATTTGCCCCCTTTGTTCTGTGGTGGGCTTGGCTGTTCCTATGTCCATCTCCTTGTAAACCTGCATGGAGTCGACCGAAATTATTTCTCCTCCGGTTTTTTTTGCCACTTCTAGTGCCACCGCGCTTTTCCCTGTCGCCGTGGCTCCGGCAATGAAGAGGGGTTGCCCCATTTACTCTTCCTTCTTTTTCTCTTCTATCGGCTGTTCCCGCCATGCCTCCACAAACAGCATTCCTACCCCAACACAAATCGCCATATCTGCTATGTTGAATGCTGGGTATCCGATTTCTCCTCCTCCCCGTTGGTGTAAATATAAACGTACAAAATCCACTACATGCTGATATATCACCCTGTCTATCAGGTTTCCTATTATGCCTCCTATGAGCAGCCCCATGGCAACCTTGCCGCTTTTTGTGTGGATCTCAAAATGGTGTCGGTAATGAATAAGTGCCCCCAGTGCGAAGAATGAAATTACTGCCAGGTGGAGGCTTTTCCCCTGAAACTGGCTCCATGCCGCTCCTGTGTTATGCCAGTTTACGAATTTTAGAAATCCTTCTATTATTATAA
Organism: uncultured Pedosphaera sp.; assembly: GCA_964485275.1. Classification (GTDB taxonomy): domain Bacteria; phylum Verrucomicrobiota; class Verrucomicrobiia; order Limisphaerales; family UBA1100; genus UBA1100. Next base: position 3,272 of record CAZAIZ010000004.1, on the reverse strand, counting down.
TCTGGTTTGTGGGATCTATCGTGTGCACCACGATTTGTTTGGTCAATTGGTCGGCAACCAGCACGATGAATGCTATCGTGAGGATTCTCTTCTCCTGAAAAAAGGGCACGGGCACTGTGTCGCCCCTTGCGGCTTTTTCTTCCATGTGCTCGTCTGTTTTTTTCCTAGTTGGTGCGCATGGGCATGAGCACATATAGGAACGGCGTATTGCTCTTGAGCACGCCTGGGCTGAGGCTATCTGTCAATTCAACATATACCTCATCTCCCTCTAGTATTTTGAGTGGATCCATAAGGTATACTGGATTGAAGGCCACCTCTATTTCCGGGCCCGTATACTGAATCGCAATGGTTTCCTGTCCCGATCCTATTTCGGGGGTGTTTGCATTTATAGAAAGTGCGTTGTCTGCAAACTTTAATTTTACCGAATTTGCCTTATCACTAGTTATTTGGTCCGCCCTTCTTAATGCGTGAAGGAGTTCTTCTCTCACCACGGTTATTCTTTCCTTACTTTCCGCTGGAATCACCTGCCTGTAATTTGGAAAGTTTCCCTCCACCAGTTTGCTATGTATTTTTACTGTTTCCCCATTTTCCTGTGGAACATTAAATTCTGCGTGTGTTTCTCCCACTCCTATTTCTACCTCTCCTTCGCTTTGAAGCATTCTCTGAAGTTCCGAAACTGATTTTGTTGGTAATATAAACTTTGCCTTGCTTCCCCCTTCTATCTCCTCTTCTACCAATGCCAGCCGTCGTCCATCGGTTGCCACCATTTTTATTTTCTCCTCTTCTGCATCTACAAAAATTCCATTTAGCGTGTGCCTCGACTCATCGGTTGACACCGCATAGCCCGTTTTCCTTATCATCTCCCTTATTTTTCCCTGCCCCACCTTTATCCTGCCACTTTCCTTAAACTTGGCCTCGGGTGGAAATTCTTCGGCTCCTATCCCATGCAGCTTATAGTTTGCGGCTCCTGCCTTTACCGTGGCTATTTCCCTATCATTTACTTCCAACTCAATTTCTGTGGCTTCTATTTCTCTTATCAGGCCAAATAGCCTCTTGGCCGGCAGTGTTGTCGCCCCTTTTCCTTCCACCTTTGCCGGAACAGTCGCATGGATGCTGACTTCCAAATCAGTTGCTCGCAGTTCCAGCGTGTTTTCCCCTGCAACGAGCAACACATTAGATAGAATTGGAAGCGTAGAACGGGTTCCAACTACATTTTGAACATTTTGTAAACCTGTAGTAAGGTCTTCCTTGGTTACCGAGATTTTCACGTATCCTTTATTAAGAGAAGATTCTTTAAGAAACCACACTCTTATTAAGGGACGTGAATAAGCCAAACAACAGACAGAGTCAAGAAAGGGCACCTAAAAACCAGAGGAATCTTGTGAACAACCAAAGAGAATAAAGAAGGGAGAAAAAAAAACATCTCAAAAAAAAAGAGGAAAACGGAATTATTGAGGGAAAATTAACAGGAGAAACGCATAATTATTGAAAAGCAATCAACAGGAAAGAAGGGAGGGGAGAAAATCAAAAACACGAGAAATATCAGAGGAAGAAGTCTCCCGACCCAGGGAAAAGCGAACCAGGCCATTGGACAGAGAAACGGAGTAACCCAGGGCCTGGACCACGTGCGAGGGGGAAACCGAACCACTGGAGCAGGCGGAACCACCGGAGGCACAAATTCCCTCAAGATCGAGACGACCGAGAAGAGCAATACTATCAAAAGAATCCAGAGCAAAAGAAACCGTATTGCAAAGGCGCCCCTCCGAATGGGGGTCGCCGAGGAAAATGGCACCCTCAAGGGAGTTAATGGAGGAAATGAGACGTTCAGAAAGAGAGGAAAGAGAGGAAGGGAAAACCGGCGCCGGAACAAAAAGGGAGACAGCTTCTGCAAGACCAACGATAGCAGGGAGGTTTTCAGTTCCCCCACGGCGCTCGTTCTCGTGGGATCCTCCCAAAATAATGGGGGAAGGAGATAAGGGAGACTTGCAATAAAGAAGACCAACGCCCTTAGGGCCGTAAAACTTATGGGGGCAGAGGGAAACTAAATTTGCGTTGAAGTCATCGAAGGAAGAGAAAGGAAGTTTCCCAAACCACTGAACGGCATCGGTATGGAACAATACGCCGTTTTCTTGGCAGAGGGAACCAATTTCAGCGACCGGCTGGATGGTTCCAATTTCATTATTGGCGGCCATGATACTGACCAAAATCGTATCAGGGCGAAGCGCGGCACGCACAGAATCCACAGAAACACGACCAACCGAATCCACCGGAAGAATAGAGAGATCGAACCCTTCGTTTTCAGCGAGAAATTCACAGGGATTGAGAACCGCATGATGCTCGATTGCGGAGGTGATGATGTGGCGCCCCTTGTTGCGCATCAGACGAGCAGCACCAAACAAGGCAAGATTTGCACTCTCAGTAGCCCCACTGGTGAAAATAAGTTCACTGGGCAGGCATCCTAGAACTGAAGCAATGCGATCCCGGGACTCGTCCAAAAGGGAACGCGCCCGTTGACCAAGATGATGGACACTGGAAGGATTCCCCCAGACTTCCTCCATCGCCGGAAGCATGGCGGCTTTCACCGCAGGGTCCAGAGGCGTCGTGGCGTTGTAATCCAAATAAATCGTGCGCACGGACAAAATTTACTTCATACTCCACCCCGATGCCAGACTGGCTTCAAGTCATCTTACTGGGAGTTATAGAAGGCATTACGGAATTCTTACCCGTATCATCCACCGGCCATTTACTCTTGGCCGAACAATGGCTGGGCGCCCGATCCGAACAATTCAATGTATTCATTCAAAGCGGGGCAGTCCTTGCGGTCATCGCGGTTTTTAGGGAGCGAGTGAGAGAGCTGTTCACCCAAAGGCAGAAGCCAGAAACACAAGAGTACCTTAAAAAAATGGGGGCGGCCTTTCTGATTACAGCAGTGGGCGGGTTATTGATTAAGAAGGCGGGATGGGAGCTGGACAATGCAAGGGAACCCATCGCGTGGGCGTTACTCATAGGAGGAATACTCTTTATAGTTGTAGAAAAGTATCAGGAAAAAAAAGAGACCCCAAAGGAAGAAGAAGGATTGCCCCATATTACCTGGATACTTGCGGTTGGCTTTGGGGTTGCCCAGCTAATAGCCATGGTATTTCCAGGGGCGTCACGAAGCGGAACCACAATTCTTATGGCACTGGTTCTCGGGATGCAGCGCAAGGAAGCTGTAGAGTTTTCCTTCCTGCTGGGAGTGCCAACGTTACTCGCGGCAGGGGCGTATCAAATGG
>CAZAIZ010000003.1:3756-25868 GCA_964485275.1 uncultured Pedosphaera sp. | reverse complement strand
CACAATTTTTCAAGCCTGTGTAAACAGCTTCAATATAATCTTCCTTGATGTTTTCATTAATTCCAAGGGTTATTAATGCATGTGAAGGAGTGCCTCCCATGGCTGCTATATCAGATAGCGGTCTTGCCAGTGCCTTGTGACCTACCTGTTCCGGGGAGGCATCCGCTTCAAAGTGAACCTCTTCCACAATGGCGTCTGTCTTGAATAGAATCTTTTGACCTTCTATTTCCAGTACTGCACAGTCATCTCCTGGCCCGGCAATGACGGTTTCATCAGCCAATAGATTTGCAGTTAGCTTATTGATAAGCCCAGTTTCGGTCATCGGTTTACGAGTTGGGGGAGAAGTTTGATCAGTGAGAAATTAATGGCGTTGAAGGTGGCGTGCATAAGTATTGGGGCAATAATTGTACCGGTTTTTTCATATACCCATACCAAGGCCCAGGCAAGGGCTGCGAGCGGTAGCATTAGGGCTAGAGAGCCATGGATGGTTGCAAAGATGATAGCACTAAATACGATTGCAAGTTTTCGGTGACCGGCTTGCTTGATGCTCGTATATATAACTCCACGGAAAAGAAGCTCCTCAGCTATTGGCGCGAAAAACATCACGCTCAGGGCCTGAAGGGCAAGTTCAGTTTGCGAGTTGGACATGGCGACCATTTTCACTGCTTCTTGTGTGGAAGGCTCGCCGCCACAGAAAACAATGATGCTTTGAGATAAGTGGTGAAGGCCGAGGGCCGGGAAGAGAAATGCAGCGCCAAGTGCGATAGGGAGGCCAAACGTTAAGGCTGGATTGCCAATGGATCCAAATGCCTCTGCCAGTTTAAGATTGTATTTCCGCAGGAGAGACATAACCAAAACAATGGCTCCGAGTTGAATGAAAACAATAGTGATGGCGATAAGACCGACCCGATCACGTTCAGTGCCTCGGAAATTTACTAGCGTGGTCTCGTTTGAACCATCAGGAGATAAGATAAGCCAATGACGATCTTGAGTGGGGTATTTTCCTGCAAATTGGAATGTACCGTTGTCTGAATCCCCAATGTAGCGTTGATTGGGGAGAAATTCGATCGCACGAGTGAATTTTCCAATTATGATCTCCTGTTGTCCTTGCACTTTAGGTGGTATCAAGATCCCGTAGGCTATTTGGCCAAGGAAAAACGCAACTATCCATGCAAAGAGTAGTTGCATTACATCAATAGGAGTCCAAGGCACGCGTGGCGTCACGGTGGTTAAGGTAGGAAATGCTGCCAAATGTGACGATGAAAAAGCATTTTTTTGCTTCATCATTGCTCGCGAGATGCAGTGCCTCTAGACTGCGTGCTTATGAGTGATTCTTATCAACGCCACGATAATCGTGCTGCAAACCAGCTGCGCAATATTTCGTTTCAAAATAACATAGCCCCTCACGCCACCGGTTCCACACTAATTGAATGGGGGGATACAAGGGTTATTTGCGGGGTAAGTATTGAAGAGAGTGTCCCGCGGTGGATGCAGTCCCAAGGGGTGGAGGGAGGTTGGATTACCGCTGAATACTCCATGCTTCCATATTCGACTTTGGATCGCAAAAGACGTGATATTAACAAGGGGAAACTGGATGGGCGTTCCACTGAAATTCAACGTTTAATTGGCCGGTCTTTGCGGTCGGCATTGGACTTGAAAAAAATCGGCAGCAGAACTATCTGGATCGATTGTGATGTGTTACAGGCTGATGGAGGGACACGCACTGCTTCTATTACCGGGGCATATGTTGCGTTAGGACTGGCGGTCAACAAACTTATCGCCGGGGGTAAATTGATAGAAAGCCCTTTTTTGGATCCGGTTGCCGCCGTCAGTGTAGGGGTTGTGAAAGGGGCTGCCTTATTGGATTTATGTTATGTGGAAGATGTGGCTGCCGAGGTGGATATGAACTTGGTGATGACAACTGCGGGTAAATATATAGAAATTCAGGGAACAGGAGAAGAGGCGACGTTTAGTGCAGAACAGCTTGATGATATGTTGAAACTGGGTTGTGAAGGGGTGGAGAAATTGGGGGTATTGCAACAAGAAGCAATTGCGAAAGGTTGAGGAAAAGGTGAAGACCGCTTTCAGACAAGTCTCACTGAGTACCACTTTTGAGGCAGAGGAAGCGGTTTCATTTATGCTGGAACAGGTTTTTGGGCAACAGCCGTCGGTGTTTGTTCATCCGGAACGTGAGGGTCCAGTGCTTTCTGTTTACCTTACTGAAAAACGGCTGGTAAACGACGCTGATCGTAATGCGGTTTTTCAAGGTCTCAAGGCAATACGGGATTGCGGTCTCGATACAGGATCTGGCTGTCTGGAGGTAAAGAGGTTGCGGCGTGAAGATTGGGTGGATTCGTGGAGGCGTCATTTCAAACCCATTCACATCGAAACCAAACTGTTGGTTAAACCAGGGTGGTGCAAAGATAGGGCTGAAGATGGGCAAAAAACGGTTATTTTGGATCCTGGGCTGAGTTTTGGGACAGGACAGCACGCGACAACAAAATTCTGCCTGCGGCAGTTGGTGCTAATGCGTGATGAGAAAACGAGGCAAAGTTTGTTGGATATTGGAACTGGATCGGGGATTCTTGCGGTGGCTGGAGCAAAACTCGGATACCAAGCAGTTAAGGCGATTGATTATGATTCCGAAGCAGTGAGAGTGGCGAGGTATAATGCCATGCGCAACCAAGTTGATAAGCACGTTCAGGTTAAATTGTCGGATGTTAGTCGGCTTCCCCTGAATCCGAGGATCAAATATGATGTAGTGTGCGCCAATCTTTTTTATGATTTACTTGTCGCCAATGCTCCACGGATCACCAACCGGGTAAAGCCCGGTGGAGTAATAATATTAGCCGGTATTCTAGACCATCAATTTGATGGAGTGCAAAATGCCTTCGAAGAAGAAGGAATGTGTTTGGTCCGGTCGCGGAAACAGGGGGAATGGCGTTCAGGCTGCTTTAAACATACAGACCGGTAAATAAGTCTATTTCATCAATAGCATTTGGCGCGCACGTTTGATGGCGCGAGTGAGTTGTCGCTGATGACCTGCTGGAAAACCTGTGTATTTACGTGGGAGAATCCTCCCTTCATCGGTGACATAACGCCTTAATAATTCGACGTTCTTGGGGTCTAGGTCGGCTATATTTACGTCCACCTCAGGCTTTGGTCTCGGGGTGCGGGTGGTGGTTGTGGATCTTTTATTCTTTTTGGGAGGCATCTGGATTATTTAATTTCTCGGTGAAGGGTATGGCGTCTTAGGTGAGGATTATATTTCTTTTTTTCCACACGATCGGTTTGGAGTTTCTTGTTGCGGGTACTCATGTATCGCGAGACGGGTTTGTCTTCGGATTTGGCTTCGGTACATTCTAGGGTGATGATTTCTCGCGGCATGATATATATTCTTACTTGGTTGTCTTTATTTCCGTGTCAGCTGATCCGGTTACAGTTGTTTTGCTTGACCCGGCTCCGTCAATGGTCCCGAGATTTCCCAGTTTGTTTCGTTGACGAACAGCGCCATCTTTTTCCAATTGGGCTTGGGCTTCCACTGTATATCGGGCCCAAGGGACAGCGTTCAGTCGCGTTTTGGGAATATTTTTCCCGGTAAGTTCACATACGCCGAAAGTCTTCTTCTCAATCCGCTTAAGTGCTTCGTCGATCTCATACACGGCATCCTGATCTGATGAGAGCAGGCTAAGTGCATTGTCGCGGTCAAAATTATCGGTGCCTGAATCTGCCATGTGCATCGAGTAACTACTCATCTCTTCGGCGGATTCTTTCTTGAGATCATCCATTTGGTGGGTGAGACGACCGCGTAAATCCAGAAGAATATCATAGTACTTCTTCCATTCGGTCTTTACCCGAAACGTATTTGCAGGTTTGTTTGTGTGGGTCGGCAATTTCTTGGCCGCTTTCTTCGGTGGGTTTAAGCCTAGAATCGCGGCGGCCGACGTAGCAGCAATCTTTTTGCCCTTTTTGGTTGCCTTCCTTTTGGAAGGGGATTTTTTGGCGACCACCTTCTTTTTGGAAGGGGATTTTTTGGCGACCACCTTCTTTTTGGAAGGGGGTTTCTTGGCGACTGCCTTCTTAGATACTGTTTTTTTGGTTGCTGCCACAATCAATTAAAAACTTTACGCAGGAGTATTACTCGTTTTTTCCAGCAAAATGGTTGGGGAATCTATCAAAAGTTGTTCGGAATGCCACAAAAAAGTGATCTTTTTTATGGCGAGCAATTTAGGCATTTTTAGCCATTTTCAATGGAAGCATAGGCATTATGATTGTGGATGCTCTCGAAATTTTCTGCTTCGACCCTGTACCACGTTACTGAAGGGTGCTTATTCAATCTAGTAGCGGCGTTTCTAACAAGGTCTTCCACGAATACAGGGTTTTCGTACGCCTTCTCGGTTACATATTTTTCGTCAGGGCGTTTAAGTAACGAGAATAATTCACTACTAGCGCTGGCCTCTATTAATCGAATAACGTCCTCGATCCAAACGGTTTCCTTGCTGCGTAATTGGACAATAACCTGCCCGCGTTGGTTGTGCGCGCCGTGGACGCTGATTGCTTTAGAGCAGGGGCAGAGGGTGGTAACGTTAGCTCTAACCTCCAACACAAAATCGATTTGGGTTCCGTTGGCGGTTGCATCGAAGCGTGCGCCATAATCCAAAAGACCGGTTTTATTCGTAACCGGGGCAGGTTTCTCGAGAAAAAAAGGAAAGTCCATCTCTAGGTGTGCAGTTTGAGCATGAAGTTTTCCCTGCATCGCCGAGAGAATCTCAGGAATATTTTCCACATGGATTGCATTGCCATGAGCATTAAGTACTTCGATAAAGCGGCTCATGTGGGTGCCTTTGAATTGGTGCGGCAAATCCACGTACATCCCAACTGTCGCGATGGTGTTCTGATACACGTGCGCTTTGTCCCGGATTCTGATTGGGAAACGAAGATTGCGTACCCCTACCTTGTCGATTGGTAGTTCGCGATGGTCGTGTTCCTGCTGAATGTCAGTCAGTTCATAGGGTTTGTTAGTTTTCATCAGGGTGGGCAGGATGCTAGCATATATTTAATCGTTGGCAAATGACTTTCCTGAGGCGGAAAAAATCTATAACGTGAGGTATGATAATTAGATTCCTAGTGATCTGCAGTTTGTTGACATTATGTTCGAAAGCCGCTGAGACTTTCACCGTCGCTACCTATAACGTCGAAAATTATTTTCTATCCGCCTTTGGTAATCGAAAGGCTAAGGCGGAGATTTCTCGCGCCAAGGTGGTTGAGTCCATTGTTTCTGTCGATCCCGATGTGTTGGCTCTTCAGGAAATGGGGAGGAAGGGTGCATTGATGGAACTGAAGCAGCGGTTGTTTCAAAGGGGGTTGGATTATTCTCATGCGATTTGGTTGGCGGGGCCAGATCCTGCGATTCACCTTGCGGTTTTGAGTCGTTTTCCTGTAGTGAGGAACCATTCTAAAACAAATGTAACCTATCTTTTGGACAAGAAACGCTTCCAGGTTAGGCGAGGATTTGTTGAATTAGATATACAGGTAGGTGCCGATTATAAGTTTACCCTCTTCAATGCGCATCTTAAATCCATGAGGCGGGTGGGTCTAGCTGATCAGGCGGAGATGAGGTTGCATGAGGCGCGGGCTTTGAGGCTCTTGGTCGAGAAGCGTCTGGAGGTAAACCCTAATGAAAATATTTTGTTGATGGGTGACTTGAATGATACCCCTTCCCGGGACCCAATTAAGGTATTAACCGGGAAACACTCCCTGAAACTGATCGATTTACGGCCCTCAGAGAAGAACGATATTACGAGGGAGATTGTCAAAAAGGGCGGTGATACATCAAGGCGAGTCACTTGGACTCATTTCTACAAAACAGAAGATCAGTTCAGTCGTTTGGATTATATTATGGCAAGTCGTGGGATGATGCACGAACTTGTTTCTTCTTGCGTCTATGTCATGACTGATTGGGGGACGGCCTCTGACCATCGTCCGGTGGTCGCACGGTTCGTGGCAAAGGAGCGCTAGTCCAAAGCGGGGTTTCTAGGGAAGGCCTTCAGTGAATAATTAAACGAGATGGATGTGTCATCCCGTCGTCTTCCAGTATCTTTCCTGAATGAAAGATCAATAAAGAATGTCCAGTTACTCATGTCGCGGTGCAGAATGTAGTCATGCTGGGCCATTTGACCTGCCTTTGAGTCATAATATTGGCGGGTACTGAATGACCAATTTTCGTTTAGACGCAATCCTAGCCCACTGTAGTAGACATCAGTCCTGTCTGCGGTGGAAGTGCTTGGTTGGGCCAAGTAATAATACTGTCCTGCGTTAATACTCCATTCGTGTGATTTTGGATGGACTGAAAAACCGTGGCTATAGGTCCTCCAAAGTGAATTATCGATATCATATCTCAGGTTTGAATTTAGGGTGAGCCAGTCTCTGGGGCGCAGATATGCATCGGAAAATGCATCGGCAAAGGTGTTCTGGTTGGTGTTTGGGTCAAGTCTCCAGTCGGTATATAAATCCCAATCAATCACATCCACAATGGATTCGTTTCTCTTTGTTTGCAACCGGTTTCGAAGGCTCATGCGCAGAACGTTTTGACTGTCAATGTTGTCGATGGCGTTATATTCAGGCAAATCAATGGGGAGCAGACGGGGGGAAGTAATCTCATAGTCGAATTTGTCCAGCTCATTAGGGACACGGTTTGGTCTGGGGATAAAGGCGTAGTTTAGTGAAGGTTGTAAGATGTGACGGGCTCCATTACTGATGCCGAGTAATTTGTTTTCTATCTCGGGCATCATTTTGGATAATTTTGTGGAAATTTCTACGCCTGTGTGAGCGATGTATCGCTCACTGCTGTTTTTGGAGGACCCGGGACCGTTACTTTCCCCGTAGTGCGTAAATCGAGCACCTATTCTGGGGGTCACATTCAGCCACCCGCCATAGGTCTTGGGCAGATAAATCTGGTGCAGCGTGTCGGCTCGGAATAGACCGTAGTCGTTGCTGGCACTGGAGTAATTGTACCGACGTTCAAAGTAACCGGCACTCGTCTCAGTATCATAGTAAAAGGGTGAATTGCCCAGCTTGTGGCGGGTTCCTGAAAGCTTGATATCGGGGGTTCTTTGGATTCCCTCATAAAAAGCGTTTACTCTCGGCTGGGCGAGCACGCTTAGGTTGTAGTTAGACCAATTTTTTGACAGTTCAAAATAGCTGTTTGGCTGGACGTTCTTTCGGTATTGATCCTCAAAAAAATCACGGCGCATATATTCATCGGATTCGTAGTTCAAGACACTGGTCGCCGTCAGGCTTCCGCGTTTCAGTCTGTGGCTCCACTGTGCCAGATCGCGTTCTCTTTGAATGGCGATGCCCCTTGAGTCAGTCAGCGGGTCATCGTCAGAGGCCCGGTAGAGCTTTAAATTGCCTTGTCCCCATTCAGGGGAATTGTATTGGATGGCAGGTCCGAAACCAAAACCACGATCGGTACGGTAATCGAGATTAAATTTGCTACTAAACTTGTCGTTATCCGGTAAGCGCAATGAGCCGAGCATGAAGGCTCCCCATTCGCTTTTATATCCCGGAGTTAATCGGATGTCCCACGCACGAGCTTTTAGGTTGCGCTTGTAATATGGCATATAGAAGACGGGAACTTTGCCCGCGTAAAGTGTTGCGCCCCGGAAGATAGCATGTTTGCCGGGAGCTATCTCTACCTCTTTGGCTTTAATAAAGAAATCGGGGTCTTTGGTGTCTTCAGAGCTAAAGATGATATTACGTGCTTGGTATACGCCGTTAGTCCGATCGCCGAACATGCTCCCCCCTTGAATAAAGATCGCCATAGTTCCGGATCGGAATTGGGCGGATTTAATTTGCTTGGTCCTGAAATTGTATTCGATCCGTCCAGATTTCCATGCCATGCCATCGCGCCGCAGTATAACGTTCCCTGAAGCAACAACGCTACCGTTCTTTTGATTGAGAGTTGCCGAGCCCGCTGTTAGCTCGGCTGCGTCAGGGGTGCTTGCTTTGTATTTTATTCGCACGCCATTTGTTGCACGAATTTCACCGGATTTCAGGTCGTACTTTATGGCGCTGTTATTGGCGTCCAACCCCTCCACTTTCCACGGTGAAACGGTTTCCTGTGCCTTAAGTCCTCCCAAAAAGAGTGTACCGCCGGCCAATGCTAAAATAAGCAGTGGCTTTTCCATCAGCGCCGAAACTAGACTAAACCATCGTGATTTTGCCAAATAAGAGTTATCCGCAAGTCGATTCATTGACACGCTTGGTTAGTAGAATAATAATCAAATTTCCCATGCGGATAACACTTCGGTGCTGCTTTATGTGCTATGCCTCTCATGGGAGGGGCCGAGACAGGACATTATGAATAAGTTAATTGTTATCATTTCTTTACTGGTTAGCCCCGGCGTCATCAGTGCTCCCAAGGGAATAAAGGATCAGGCTGAAGCCGATTGGCGCGACGGGCGATATGCGAAAGTGAGTTTCGGTCCGTTTGTGAGCGGTAATATTGCCACGCCAAAAGGAGGGACACACAAGGGTATCGCCATTCGCGTGGGAGAAAAGGGCGGGGGCACGGTGGTGTTTGACACCGATTTGTGTGCGTGGCGTGCCGGTTGGACTGATGGTTTCCTCAAAACCGATCCTACTCGTTACGGGCTTATCCGGGCTTTGAAGCCTGAAGGTAATGTGGTTTTTGGTAGGTCACCATTGCCAGGTGGTGCTAAACATTTTTCGTTTCGGGATCCAAGGAGCCCAAAACAAGGTCCGTTGCCTCGAGATTGGATGAAGTATATGGGGGCTCATGTGAACGGGAAAAGGGTCGTACTGGAGTACTCGCTGGGCAAAACGAGGATTCTCGATTCGCCATGGCTGGTGGAGGGCACAGGGGTAATGACCCGAGAGATTCAGGCCGATGCCTTTACGGGCCAGTTGATTCTAGGGATTTGCGAGGAGAAGGCGGGCAAATGGCGTGAGGACGATGTTACAGATGATGTGGAACAGTCGTCATCACTCGGGTTGATGATTATAAATGAGAATAAGGGACAGGTGTTTGCTGTGGCTATAGTAAGACAAGGGACCTCAGCGGAACTCGACTATACAAGAGAGGGCCAGGCTACGGTGAATTTGTGGGGTGAAGGCAAACCTGTTAAGGCGAAAATATTCATTTGGAAGGGTGTGCCTGATCAACTGGATTCATTTCAGAAAACAGTAATTAAGCACAGGCAAATGTCTGACCTGAATCTCCTGGTTAAGCCCGGATCGCGTAGATGGGGCGATCCATTGCTGACCAAAGGGATAATTGATAAGCGGGAAGTTCCTTTTCCAATGGATACGATTACGGTGCCCTACAAGAACCGGCACAATGCGCTCCTCTTCACCGCGGGGCACGATTTTACTGCTAACGGTGATTGTTACGTGGCGACTGCGCACGGGGATGTGTGGAAGGTTAGTGGAATTGATGAGGAGCTTAAGGAACTGAAATGGCACCGGTTTGCCACGGGGTTATATCAACCATTGGGGTTAAGGGTGGTAAAGGATCAGGTATTTGTTCTCGGACGGGACCAAATTACCCGTCTGTATGATAAGAATGGGGATGGGGAGGCTGACTTTTACGAGGCGTTCAATAATGATATCATGATTGGCGGCGGCGGGCATTCGTACGCGACGTGTCTTGAGACAGATCCTGAAGGTAACTTCTACTTTATCCGCTGTGCTGAAGGAACACCTCATGGGGGTGTAGTGCTCAAGGTGGCAGCCGATGGCAGTAAGCTGGAGGTTGTGGCTACCGGGTTTCGAAATCCCAATGGGCTAGGGGTGGGGCCTAATGGTGTGATAACTGCAGCTGATCAGCAGGGAGGATGGGTTCCTGAAACGCGGTTGGATATTATCAGGCCCGGGGGTTTCTATGGCTTCATGCCCAGCCATAAACGGAAAGTGGCCCCGGAAACCTATGATCCACCTCTGATGTGGATTCCTCGTGTGCTGGATAACTCTGCTGGGGGGCAGGTGTGGGTGCCCAAGGGCAAGTGGGGTCCCTTCGGAGGAGAGCTCCTTCATTTTTCCTACGGTCGTTGCACGATGATGCACATTGTGCGCGATGGGGCCAACGGCGGTGCGGTGCCCTTACCGGGGCGATTCCTTTCCGGAGCCTGTCGCGGGCGGTTTAATCCCAAGGATGGGCATCTTTATGTCACCGGCTTGCTCGGTTGGCAGACTTCGGCCATCCGTGATGGTTGTCTGCAGCGTGTCAGGTACACCGGCAGGCCGATTCACCAGCCAATTGGGATGAAAGTCCATGCTGACGGGATTCACCTAACTTTCAGCACGCTACTTGACAAAAATATTGCCGAGGATATTGACAGTTGGTCCATTGAACAGTGGAACTACAAATGGAGCAGCCAATACGGCTCCAAGGATTGGTCGGTGAAAGATCCTATGCAGCAAGGTCGTGATCCGGTAAAAATTAAGAGCGCGAAACTGCTCTCCAATGGGAAAGCCGTGTTCCTGCACCTTGACAAGGTCCTTCCTGTCCATTCCATGGCTATCAAGTACAATCTTGATACGGTGAAAGGAAAGATCTTCAAGGGCATCTTTCATCTTACCGTAAACAAAGTGGGCCCGGCCTTCGAATAAGATTAACAAGAGACGATTGCCAATTGTGATGTGGTGGAGAAAATCAGGCATGTGGTGCTTGAACTTAGCGTGGGTTGTATCACTGTTGGTTGTATGTGTTCTTCAGGCAGCACCCCGTTCAGGGACATTAACCCTAAAAAACGGGGACCGGTTTGGGGGGCATTTCCTCGGATATGTAGAGGGCAAGGGATTGGGTTGGGAACACGAATCTGTGGAGGGCAAATTGCGTGTAAACGCAGCCAAGGTGGCACGTTTACAGCTTAAAGCTGTTAATATAACGAACTCTGCTTCCAGCTCAGCCCGGGTGCGCTTCAATAATGGTGATGAATTATCGCTTAATCTTGACGGTTTAAATCCTAGAGAACTTTCCGCAAAATCCTGGTTTTCCGGAAAATTGACCGTGTCGCGCAAACACCTTAGCTGGCTGGTGCCGGGAGGAGAGAGGGCACTGATTTATAATGGGCCAGAGGGGTTGCGAGGATGGGGGGCTGCCTTGATGGGTGTTATTCTGGGTGAGGACGGGGAGGATGTTGGCGGAATTGTTGTCAATGAAGTCATGGCGGGTAGTCCTGCCTTTAAGTCCGGCATGCAGATCGGGGACATCGTTACCCATATCAATGGTAAGGCATTCCAGAATCGGGCAGTCATGATTAGGCATGTGAAAAGTCATGGGGTTGGTGACAAGCTCAAAGTGAAGGTGCAACGTGGCGATGTTATAAAGCAATTGGAAGTGGGGTTGGCGGCCCTTCATTGGCGTTTTGAGGATGGTGCCTTGGTGACCGATAATGTGGGCAGCATGATTGGTCGGGAATTGAAGTGGCCTAAACAGGCGGATATATCCTTTGATTTTACCTGGAGTAATATGCCGGCCATGGACGTTATCATATGTGCTGACAAGGTTCGCGAGTATAATGCAATGAACGGCTACAAGCTGAGGGTGTACCAGAACTATGCGCATCTTTACCGAAATACTTCGCCCGACGGTGTGTCCTATAATACCACCAGCCTGGGGACTATTTCGGTCCAATGGCCCGGTTCACGTAAAGCCAACGTTCGCTTACTGGTTGATCAGAACAAGGCCACGATCTCCATGTTGTTGGATGGAAAAATGATGAAGACCTGGAAGGATAGGGAGGGTTTTGCTGGGCGCGGCGGGGCACTGGGTTTTAATCCGCAAATGGCAGGAAAGATGAAGATTTCAGCTATCCAGTTAAAAAATTGGAGCGGACAAATACCAAAGGGTGGTGTGGGGTTCTCAATCGTTGCTGGCGGGGCTGATCAGGTTCAGTTTGCCAACGGGGATAACCTGAGTGGCAGTATTCTTTCCATTAAAGAAGCCAAAGTGACGGTGAAGACGCCCTTTGCTGAGGTTCCGGTCCCGATGAGGAACGTATCGACGATTGTTTTTGCCGGCCCAAAGGAGAAGGTGGAAAAGAAAATAACTGGAACTCAATTTACACTGGGAGGAGTCGGTCGTTTGACTGGGGACCTTCTCGGGTGGAGCGAGAAAAAAGTCACAATCAAGTCGCCGTTATTCGGGGAAATCGAGGTTAACCCCGCTGTGATTACCTCTATTCAGTTTCGTTAAACTCTCTTGCTGTTTCAGTACTGAGTTTTTCCAGCCATTGGGCAGCATTTTGTTCTGCCTGTTTGCGTGAAGTAATTCCAGTGAGTGCATGACATTTTTCGAAATGGGCTTCCAGACCGCAGTGTTGGTCAAAATGACCGGCCAAGCCCAGGCATCGGCAGTCGTTGATTTGCGCCAGCTTGGCAAGTTCGCCCACGCCTTTGCCCATGATAGACTGATGGTCCATTGCCCCTTCACCGGTGACAACCACACCCGCTATGGCCAATTTTGCTGACAGATTCACTGCCTCCGCAAAAACTTCAAACCCGGGCCGGATTTTTGCTCCCACGAAACAATGCAGACCGAATCCCAGTCCACCGGCTGCGCCCGAGCCTGCCAGTCCTGCTGCATTCTCGCCTGTTTGTGATTTCCAGACCTCTGCTAAACGAGCAAGTGCCGCCTCCGCCCTTGCCATGTCCTTCTCATATAATCCTTTCTGCGGACCGTAAATGCGAGTGCAGCCCTTAGGGCCGAGTAGTGGGTTTTGTACGTCAACAGCGACGGTTATCGAATTAAGATTGGAGTTCCGCAGGTCTCTCCGGTCGGGTTCTGTGATTTTCTGTAGTGATACCAGATCGGGCCACTTTTCAATCTCCCGGCCTGTTTGGTTAATAAAACGCCATCCAAGTTGCCGGGCAACCCCGAATCCGCCATCATTAGTGGCACTGCCCCCAACCCCGATGATGCAATGCCGGCAGTCGGTTATCTTGTCTGATTCTATTGCCACGCCTAGCCCGGCCGAATCAACAGTCAAAGGGTTTCGCTCAGGGTGGGGGATCAACGTCAGTCCGATTAGATTGGCTGATTCAATCAGGGCAGTTCCTTCTGGTGTTAACCAAAGTGGAACCATCTTTTTCCGTCCAGAAATATCCATCATCGGGGTAAGGGTTTCTGTGCCGTTCAAGGCCTCGGCCATCAGGGATCCAAATCCTTCACCGCCATCACTAATAGGCAACTGAATAAGCTCATCATCAGGCCTCGCGATTTGCCATCCGCTGGCAATAGCCTTGGCTGCTTCGGTTGCACTCAGCGTGCCTTTGAATTTATCGGGTGCGATGAGGATTTTTTGCGTCACTTCCGGGAGTGTGCGCATAGTAGTGATAGTTTTCCAGCATCGGGTTTGCATTTTATGGAAAATTAAGTAGCCTACCCCCACTTATGGATAAACCGAATATCATCTGTTATTTAAAGCCTGCCTGTGGCTGGAGCGAAGGCGTACGCGCAGTTTTGCGCAAGCATGAGTTGGAGTGGGAGGAGAAGGATGTAGTCAATAATTCGGAACATCGTGCCGAAATGATTGAGCGTAGTGGGCAGATGTTGCAGCCCTGCGTGGAGGTTAATGGCAATATGCTGGCTGATGTCAGTGGAGATGAAGTGGAATCCTGGCTGTTGGCCAATAATATCGTGCAGGCAACCAACGCCGAGGCCGATGCCCCAACTGACCAGCCTTGTGCCCATGAGATGCCCGAGGAGCGGGCCATTAAGTTTAAAGAGTAGTTTATGACTTCTGTCTAGGAGGGGCCGGTTAGCCGGCCCTTTTTTTGTCCCGTGAAGACGATTACCAAACCCTCAGCAATGCAGCGCCAGGCTTCGTCTTGGCGGAAGGCAGCCCAGCGGGTGGTTTTGGTGCCGACCATGGGGGCGCTACATGAAGGCCATCGAAGCTTAATTCAACTGGCTCGCAGAAAAGCCCAAGCTGGGGGAATTGTTGTGGTGAGTATTTATGTGAATCCCATGCAGTTCAATGACTCCATGGATCTGAATGCCTATCCACGATCTCCGGTGACGGACAAAAAACTTTGTTGCGAGGAGTCGGTGGATGTTGTGTTTGAACCCGTCTCACTTTTCGAAAAAGATGCCAGTGTGGTGCTTGGAGAGAATGACCTGGCCACATGTTTGGAAGGAAAACACCGACCCGGTCACTTTGCCGGGGTAATGACCGTGGTGGCTAAGCTTTTCAACCTGATACAACCTGGGTTTTCAGTTTTTGGCGAAAAGGATTTCCAGCAGGCGGCGATCATTAAACGTATGGTTCGTGACCTTGACTACCCGGTTTCAATTTTGGTTGGGCGCACAATCCGGGAGGCAGATGGCTTGGCGATGAGTTCGAGGAATTTACTTTTGAAGGGTGCATTGAGAAAACAAGCGACCGTGTTATCGCGTGCCATTGAATTATCCAGGCAATCACTTGGGTCACGCGTGGTTGATTTGAGACGTAAATTAAAACGTTTGATTGAGAAGGAGCCTGATGTGCGGGTTGACTATATTGAGTTTGTGGACACACTCAGTCTAAAGCCGGTGAGGATTGCCCGGAAAGGAAATCGGGTCTTGTTGGCTGCGCGGGTGGGGCCGGTGCGTTTAATTGACAACTCTCTATTGTGAAACAATTTGATTACCTAGTGGTTGGTAGCGGTATTGCCGGTCTTACCTATGCCCTCAAGGTGGCAAGGCACGGACGGGTGGCGATTGTCACGAAGAAAAGCCTGTCTGAGGCCAATACCCAGTATGCCCAAGGTGGCATTGCCGCAGTCACGAAGCCGACGGACTCGGTTGAGTTGCACGCAGCCGATACCCTGCGTGCAGGAGCAGGATTATGTCGTGAAGATGTCGTGCAAACGATTGTGGAGGAGGGTCCGGATCGGGTGCAGGAGCTGATTGATCTGGGGATGGATTTTACGCGTGAGGAAACAATTTCCACTGACGGCGAGCGCTTTTATTCGCTGGGCAAGGAGGGCGGTCATTCCAAAAGGCGGGTGTTGCATACCAAGGATGCCACAGGCAGGGAGATCATGCGCGCGCTCTTGGCGGCATTGGAACGCGCGCCCAATGTGTCGGTTTTTGAAGACCATTTCGCGATTGATCTGATTACCACGGCCAAGCTGGGGTGCGACAAGGAAAATCGTTGTGTGGGGGCCTATGTGCTCGATCGCAATACCGGGCAGGTGGAAACTTTCAGTGCACCGCATGTCGTTTTGGCAACGGGGGGGTCGGGCAAGGTATACCTTTATACCACCAACCCGGATATTGCGACAGGTGATGGAGTGGCAATGGCCTGCCGGGCAGGTGTTGCGATTACCAACATGGAATTCACCCAGTTCCATCCCACCTGCCTGTACCATCCGCAGGCCAAGTCATATCTGGTGAGTGAGGCATTGCGCGGTGAGGGGGCAGTCTTGAAGGATTTGTCAGGAAATGAATTTATGGCGGCAGCCCATCCTTTGGCCGACCTTGCTCCGCGCGACATCGTGGCACGAGCCATTGACAGTGAGATGAAGCGTTCGGGGGCGGGGCATATGCATCTGGATATCACCCATAAGTCGGCCCCCTTCATTATGGACCGGTTCCCGAATATTTACCGCAAATGCCTTGATTTTGGCATCGACATCACCAAGCAGGCGATTCCTGTAGTGCCAGCGGCACACTATCAATGTGGGGGAGTGAAGACTGATGTGAACGGGCGCACGGAACTGCCCGGTCTCTATGCAGTGGGCGAAGTGGCCAGCACCGGGTTGCATGGAGCCAATCGCCTGGCGAGTAATTCTCTTTTGGAGGGCTTGGTATGTGCTCATCGTGCTGCACAATGTGTGGTCCGCGAACCGCAACCTGATATCGAGGTGAGGATGCCTCTTTGGCAATCGGGCCAGGCTGAGGATCCCGACGAACTGGTGGTTGTTAGTCACAACTGGGATGAGGTGCGCCGATGCATGTGGGATTACGTGAGTATTGTGCGTACCCGTAAACGCCTGTTGCGCGGTCAATCACGTATTGAAAATCTGCGCGAGGAAATTCGCCAATATTACTGGGATTTCAAGGTGACGGCTGATCTATTAGAATTGCGCAATATCGGACAGGTGGCTGAAATCATTATTGCGTGTGCGCTGCAGCGGCCCGAGAGTCGGGGATTACATTTTAATCTGGATTGCCCAGGGCCTGATGAAACATGGGCCCAGCGCGACACGGTTTTTCAGCGCAAGTTCGCGGGTCAATCGGCCCGTGTAAATTAGCTGCGGGTGGAGGCGATGGTGATAACCTGATCTGTAGGCTGGATTTCGAAGCTGGAATCAGGGGCCATAATGTTCTTTTCCTCACGGCGAATTCCGATGGCTAAGGAATTTTTGTTTGCCAAGGATTCGCTCAATTCCTTGAAAGTATTGACGTTAGAAGGAGCTTCACCGATATAAAACTGTTTTCCATATGTGTTGGAAGTAAGTTCAGACACGACTTTATGAACGCCTTGATCCTGTAATTCCTGAACGATTACCTGATTAACAAGCTTCATGATGCAGACGACACTGTCACAGCCGCAGCGGTTAAAAAAACGAACATTATCGGGTTTCAAGCAGTGGACAACAGTATGAATGCCAGGATGGGTTTTCTCGATATTCAGGGCAATAGCCAGGTTTTTTAGGTCAGAGTTTTCACTGTCGGCTAGTTCTGCCTGTAAAATAACAAATTTTGCCTCGGCGATGTTGGCCCGTGTCATCACTGAATCTGAGGCGGGGTCCCCTTTAATAAAGGTTACATTCATTTCGGCCAATTCCTTGGGTAGTTCATCCAGATATTCATCGATGATTACTACTGGAGTATTTGCCGTTGTTGAATCCTGTCGTAGTTCTTGGGCTAATTGCATTGTCGATGCCAGCCCGACGAACCGGCAGATTACGATATGATTTTCAGATTCTACAATAGACATGCCTTTGAGCTCCTTTAGTTTGTTTTCCATTAAAATGGCTGCTAATGCCGATAGTATGTAGCCGAGCATGGCTACACCCACCAGCATCGCGGGAAGACCCACGAATATTCTTCCGTAAAAACTTTCCGGAAAATGATCGCCATACCCAACGGTAGTCATTGTGACGATTGCCCACCACCAACAAGTCTCCCAGTCTAAGCCATCGGGAGCATTTCCGAGCCCTTCACCTTCAAAATACATGAAGCCTGTGGCGGAGTAGGTCAGCATGCTTGCCAAAAATAGAAACACCAAACCCCATTGACCGGCAAACTGGCTTTGGGTCTTACGATAGAGGCTGATGATCAGTTTGATCATGGATAAATGGAGGCTGATTTAAGATTGAGACTGGTTTGTGTCAGTGCCGGGAAGTGATAGGGTTTTTCGTTCCTCTATTTTAATGAGGAAATATCCGGATAAAGCCAGCAGAACGACGCTGAGGAAAACCAGCCAATTTCTCCGCATTTTCCGGGCCCACCTTACGGTTTGATCAGCACTCATAAATCAGAAGTATCCTCGCGGGAACCATAGCCCATGTGTAAACGGTTATCACGGACTTTTATCATCTTTCTGCCCTGAAACATGTCCATGGGTAAAAATTCGATCTGGAATTTTACCCAGCCGTATCTAAACAGGGCGTCGAGTTCAAAAATATCATTTTCTAGTGTGGCTCGGAACTCGGGTTCTAATTGGTGATAAGAATCGGGCAGTTGTACCCGCAGTAACGCGTCTCCTTCAGTGGAATTTAGGTCTTCAATGACTAAAATAGCAAACGGAAGATCAGGAGCTGATTCACGAAGCCCCTCAAGAATCATGGCGTGATGGAATTTTTCGCCGGCAATAATAAATGCCTCGAGAGTGCGGTTGAGGAACGTCATGCGAGGGTTGTGGTTTCCACAAGGGCAAGACCCGATGTTGATGCGAACATGGTCTCCAACACGATACTTAATCATGCTTTGTGTGCGGATGTGCAAGGTGGTAAACAATACTTCACCTTCAAAAACTTCATCATTCACACAGGTCGCCTTTTCAAGGGTGGGGATAAATAAACCGGGGTCAAAATGAATGCCACTGTTGTCTTCACAGCTCATGCCGATGCCGCCGGTTTCTGTGGTTCCATAGAATGAACGTACTTGGCATTTCCAATGATCTTCCACTATTCTTTTAAAGTTTGCATCCATGGGTTCACCCATATGAATGACACTAATAATGGGACAATGGGTGCCTTTCCAAAAGTTCTTGATAACAGGCCAGACGCGGATTAGCAGGCTTGGTACAGTCAGGAGCACGGTTGGCTGTAGTAAATTTAACGGCAGGCAAGATTGGGCATAGTTCTGTGTTAAATGCAGAAAGGATGTCCTTCTTACGCCTAAGTTTCGGGCGGCACGAAAATAAAAGTCATATATTTCGGTGGCACCGATATCCATGCAGACAAAGTGATCTTCAGGGCCCATTCCTACCGAAGAGAACGCAGTTTCGGTGACGCTTTGCTCGGCCAGGTCATCAGTCGGGGTGCACAGTCGTAAAACACTGTCAGCAGTGGAGCCAGAGGAAAAATCAGTTACAAAGGTTGATTCATTTAACCTTGTAAGGGCTTCCAGTTGGAGTGTTTCCCGGTAGTCGGTCTTGGTGGTTGGAGGCAGTTCGTTGAGGGAGATAAAAGGCTCGTGCGTGGAGTTTAGTCCAAGTTTGTGGAAAATACTGGCGTAGTGTGCCGAGCTATCAATTTGATATTGAAAATATCTCCTCAGTTTGTCCTTGAATAAACTTCCGGTGGGAACAGCCGAGACCGATTCTTTTGAGTGATGAATAAATTGAAAGGGCAGATCAGGCATCAAAGTTAAATTTGTTTTGACTCGGAGAATAGCGAATAAAGGGAGCGATCCCGAAATTTGGAGTAGTTAGGGCCGGCAGCAGGGAGTTGGGGTTGGTTTCGATAAGTAAATTTTCGTGATCATAGAAAAAAGGGTCGTTCGGGTTATTGCGTCCTGCAAAAACCCCTATTTCGTCGCAAGCGAGAAGCAGGTTCTTCCTGTCAGGAATCCGCTGGTCGACGTGGTGGACGGTGATAATATTCTGATCGAGTTCTTCAAAGTGTGCTTCTGGAGTACAGTTTGCAACATTGAGGACATACTCGGGGTTATAGCAGTTTATGTCTTTGAGTAATTGTCCTTCAGATCCGTGATGGAAGCAGATCGAGGCCTGATGGTGCTCCCAGGCAAGACAGGTGGCCAGTTCACCGGCAAATGGCCCGCTGGCATCATCGGTGATTAGTAGAAATTTTGCTGATGTGTTTGAGTTGATTCCAAGGCCGCAGAGGGCGTGAATGAGTCTTTTGTGACGGTGTTGTTGTTCAGTTTCGCTTTCAACAATGTTAAATGGGAACTTGCGGACATTGCGGCGGTAGGCAGCAAGGGCTCCGCTAACCTCAGAGCGATCTGTTATGCAATCCAGAATCCCCTGGGCTTGATGATAGTTTGCGTGGTTTATAAACGGTATTTCATTTAGGCAGGTCGGCCTGCTGGAGTAGAGGGTTTCATAAAACTGAGTTTCATCGAACGCACGCTGGGCAGCTGTAAGTATTGGATTCATGTGGAAGCCGGTAATTGTTTTTGAGCGTGGATTGATTCAAGTTCCTGACTGACCATTGGCTTGCTCCAAAAATTGCTGTTTAATGGTTGGATTACAATCGTGATATCCCCGGAGTAATTCTTGTCACGATAGCAATCAAGGATGTTAGCCCTTGCATTTTGATAGAATTCAATCCCTCTTTCGATCGGTTGGTCAGGCTTTGTGGTCTTGTTAATGAAAAGGGGTGGGGCGAGGTTCTGGCGGGCACTGATTTGTTGGTAATGTTTGCGCATACGGCCAGAATGTTCACTGCCGTAATCAAAAAACGCGCCGGTATATTGATGATCGGTAATTTCCAGGCCTAGTTCCTGATCAAAGGTCAGGTCAAAGTGGGCGTCAGGAAGATGGTATTCGCAAACGGTCAGATGAGCGTCACCGACCCATGGAGGAATTCGAGAAAGGAACAATTTATCGGTGCGTGAGACCATCCGCACGGAATAGCCGGATTCAAAAAATGTTTTTGCCTCTGATTGGTTAAGGAACATTAGGGGGACGTTCCCGCCTGTAACATCGACCAGATAGACATCCTCTTCAAAACATACTTCCAGCAACAGATGTTTGATGTCGCAAGGGGGGGGTGTTGTGCCGGCGGACAGGAAGAAGTTAGACAGGGATTTTAGTTGATGCGACTTGAGGGGTATTTCAGTCCCTATCACGGGTCGGGTTTCAATCCCGAGCAGGTCACAAATAAATTTCAGCGAAGAGGTTTTTTCAGAGCAAACCCCTCCGGCCCCATTGGCGTAATTGAGCCACATTTCATGTCCGTTCCTGAAGGGGATTTTATCCTGGAATTTCGACCAATTTTCAAATGGAGCACGGTGAATGATTCGGGCGGCCTCAAGGAGGTACGAAATCAAGGTTTCCTGGTCAAAGCTATTATGAACAAGTGAAGAAATAGAGTGGCGGAGGTGGTTCGGTGATGTTTTTCGGTTGAGACTCAGGTCGATGGCATCTGCGATTTGTCTCTCGTGTTTTTTGAAAACGGAACGGTTTCTTTCTTTTAAGGAAATGCTTTCAGGGGTTATTTTGAAAGTTGTGTTCGCAGTCCTCCTGATTTCAACAAGTGGCGGGTTATTTCCCAGCAGGAAAGAGCCTTTTTCAGTGATCCGTCGTCCATCTTGATAGAATTCAAGTGTTTCATTGAGAGTAGAGGCGGTGTTGTTCAGCAGGAATGTGAATCTCTCATGGCTTATGGGGTCTTCTGGGGTGAAGAGAAACCCTTCTTCTCTTACGGATTCTGGGCCAAGTTTCATGAATTCTAAAAAGCTTGTAAACCGCCATTGGTTTTGGTCTTCAGGGGGGGTTATGGCAAACTGGAGACCGTTTCCCCCAACATCCTCAAAGATCAGGGTGTCCATTATCGCGGTGACCTAGAGTAGGGTTAACTCCCTTATCACGTCTTCAGAAAAGTCCGTTTCATATTGGAAAGCATCGTAGATGGCCGAAAAAGACTCGCCGGATTCATAGCTGTCAGCCCAATTGTCGACGCCAAATAAATCCTGTTCGTTGTACAGAAAGGCAAAGAGGAAAATGGTCCTGACGACATCAATCGAGTGGTGGCGCATAATCTGTATTCTTGCATCAAACCCATCGGGCACACCAAGAGTGGGAGGGTTTACTGAGACAGATTGATAGCGCTCATATTCTCGGGTTAAATCCTCGACTTCCTTCTGTAGCGACTCAATTTGATCGTAGCCCTGGTCGGAGATAAAAATTTGATTCTCAGAAGTTGGTTCTGTAAAAATCCAGCCTATGTCAGCTGCATCTCGTAATGATTCGGTAAGTTGGGGGTAATGATTATTTTCATCCTCATCACTAAGGAAAGATCGGAATGGGGGGGCGGAGAAAACTGCAGCCTCTGGTCCCTCGGGCGAGTGGCGTTTGCAGTAATCAATCAGGAACAACATATATATTGATCCGAATAAAGTCCGGTATCCTGCGAGAGCGTCAGTTTCCAGGGATTTCGAATCGATGACAAAAACAAGGTCCAGCAGTTTATAGTCATGTGTGCCATCATGAAAAACACAGGTGGATAAATGAGAAGTGACTGGGTCGGACAAGGAAACTGGTTCGCCCGATGGTCGTTTGTTTAGGTATATGGAAAGCTGGGCTTGGCCGGATTTTTCGGATTGATAGTAGCCGAGCAGTTCCTGTTGGATGTGCGGGAGTTGAGGGTATTCATGGCTGTCGAGTTCCCCGCTTCTTTCGGTATTCAGGGCGTATTGCTCGAGAACACTCTGTATGGATTGGGCGGTGGCATGGGGGTCTTTTACCGTAAAATAATACGCGTCTTCAAGCGGGGCATTATCGAGGGAGATACGGATGTCCCAGGGCTCGTTGTCGTATTCAGCCAGATCCTCGGGTTGATATCGGGTGATGGCACATGACAGGTCTTTATCAAATTTTGGAGCAGTTGGTATGGGAGACGGTATTGCTGGTTCTGGAGGTTGCGGTGTGGTTTCTGGAGGTTGCGGTGTGGTTTCTGGAGGTTGC
>CAZAIZ010000003.1:0-3656 GCA_964485275.1 uncultured Pedosphaera sp. | reverse complement strand
GGTTGCGGTGTGGTTTCTGGAGGTTGCGGTGTGGTTTCTGGAGGTTGCGGTGTGGTTTCTGGAGGTTGCGGTGTGGGGGCAACGTTTCTATCCATAGCAAAGAGCTCAGTTGCCGCTGGCAACTGCCCGCCCGATTCAATCAATTCCAGCAGGTTTTTTGCTCCGTGGTGATCCAGCTTGATTGCCTTGTTAAGCCAGTTCTTAATTTCATAATCACTGGAGTAATTACTGACCAGATTCTTTGCACTGATAATCCCCAGATTAAATAAGGCACCTGGATGATCGGCATATGCTGCACGGCGGAACCAGTCTTTTGCCTCCTTAAAATCCTGTTCGACCTCGGTTCCATCCCGGAACATAAGGCCCACTTGGTATAGCTCCTCAGGGTCTCTGGAAAACTTGGCTGCTTTGACCCGTTCGTGCATTTGGGCTGATCGAGATGTGCAGGGCAGCGGTTATGATCAAGTGTTAACGGGCTCGAGGTCTGATGGCCTAAAAGATGCCAAAACCGCTGGAACTGCGTGAGGATCCAAAACTGCTGCGGCTACTGGAACTGCGTGAGGATCCAAAACTGCTGCGGCTGCTGGAGCTGCGTGAACTGCTTAGGCCGGACCTGAAGCCGCTGCTGGAAGAGGAGGTTCTGGAGCTAGAGCCAGGCATGCTGCTCCTGGCTTTCATTGTAGAGCTGTTGCTCACCCGACTCTTAAAGCCAGGGGAGGAAGAGGTGTTTCTTACATAGTTTGCTCTGGTAGTAGATGGTTTACTGAAGGTGCTGGATGAATTGGGGTAACGCGTCCGGTACCCTGTCATATACGTATTGTTACGCCCAATCTGGGTTCGGTAACCCGGAGACCTCCGGTAAGTAGTCCGATAAGTTCGAAGGTAGACATAACGTCGCCTCGGGGTGTAGTACCTGTATCTTGGGTATCCGTAATAAGAATAGTAATAGGGGTAATAGCCGTGTTGTCGGTAATAGGATTGAGCGTAATTCCTATCAATGTTGGGCATAGGATAATTATACCTTTTAGTGAAATCCCGATTTACCCCTGCACCGACCAAGGTCGCATTGTTTACCCCACTTCCGCTGACGGTTAGTTGGAATACTACTTCATCTCCTGCTCCCGGGGCTGCGTCGGGCTGTTCGTTTCCATTCAGATCTTCTACACCTGTGAGGACGAATCCATTCTGTTTCCCCAGTACATCAAGGAGAATCAGGTTGTCGCCTTCAAAAATTTCATTAACACGCTTCTCGAAATCTTCAGTTTTTTGGTTTTCAAGTGATGCCTTCTGCACCTCCTCCAGATTGATGAAACCGCTGGTTCCAGGGGATTCTGCCCATTTGTCGACAACCCTTCCACGCTGGGCCTTTTTCACCATGCCATAGATGCACAAAGTGATAATGAGGAGGATGCAGGTTACAACTGCGATGGTGATTAAGGTGCTTTTATGCGTGCTCCAATATGAATGTCTCATGGTGATTTGCGGTTGATTTTACAGGCAAACAATTAGGATGGCGGCCATGGATACAGCCAAGCCTGCCTCCATTAGGCCGGCATTTACATTACGGTCCTCTACAATTTCATCGTCCAGTTTAACTCCAGGCAGAAACAGTCGGTCGTTGGCGATGCGCAGCAGGGGCAGAACCACCGCCCCAATTACCGCGTAGTAGGCGAAATGGGATACCCGATCGGAAACAGTTTCCAGCCCGCCTCCGGACATGGTTAGGCCCTTCATGAGCAAAATGCTGTATGCCAAGAGGTTGCCGCCGAAAGCGAGTCCCACGGCTAAATTTTGGCGCTGATGGAGTTCCTTTTGATCGTCATAGGCGGTGGCGCGCTGATAGAGCAGTGCAAACATGACGAGCAGCAACTGGCCAATACCGAAGCCGGCCAGTGCCGAAGCCCAGTCGAGGCTGCCCTGGATCGCGCCGGCAATGATCAAAGCCGAGCCAAGGAACCCTGCGGCAATGATGACTGCAACACCCACATTCTTCCGTTCTGTTACCTCGTGAGTGTTACTAAACTCCTTGAGAATCAGCTTGTCATTGATGTAGCCGGAAAGAAGCAGAAACAATATGCCGGCAAGGGTGTAAAGTCCCACAGGGCCGAGTTCAACGGCAAAGTCCATCAAGTTAAAGCCGGCACCTTCGGCGCCTCCCCCTTCTTCGCCATCACTCATCATGACTCCGCAGATTATGATTATGATCGCCAGCAGGTAACCTGTAAGCACCACCCCCATTGCCGGGTTATCTTTCTCGGTCAGTTGAGTGTCGAGCTTAAATGGGGTGGCCAAGTCAAAGAGAAGTTTGCCAAAATACAGAAAAGCGATTGAAACGACAATGTAAGCTCCGCCATATAAAATCCAAAATATTTCAATGGGCATTCCAGATTCTGTTGCGCCTCCGTCGCCAGTGTCCATGTTTCCCAGTGATTCATTGCCATCAGTTTCAGCCGGGGCGGAAGTCGTTGGATCCGTGGGAGTCGGAGCTTCGCCACTGGAGCCATTTTCATCAGCGCCAGAATGGGTCAACGGAAACAGGATTAAGGCAAGCAGACAGAACGCGCGGGTGAGTTTCTTCATATGGCTGGGTCAGGTCGATGAGGCAATCATTTAGGCATTAAAACAATTGTTAAAGACCTCATCCCCTTGTTCTTACAATAACTTGGGAATTTTCCGAGTGTCCACTATAATTTATGGGAAAGTTTATAACTGATCGGCCAAAGAAGCAGCCTTGCGAACCGTGGTCATAAGCTGTTCATAAACCTGCTTTTGCTCGTCAGGGTTCTCAAAAACCTGGCCTTGGCGAAGAGCCTGGATGCGCCGGAATGGAGCAATGTCCAGCCCCAATTCTTCCGCGGCATTGAGAACCTCTTCGTTGCTGCGAAAGACCTGATTGGTTGTGAGCTCACAGAGGACGTCAGCTGCACTGATAAAGGCGGCATAGGCCTTGACCATGGTTCCGCTGAGCACCTTGGGGCGTTGTGACTGGGCCAAATAGGTTTGGCGAAGGCGAAGCATGAGATTTTTAATCTCCTGCTCACACCGGAGCCGAAGGTGGTCCCTTGTTATCTCCAGATCCGCAACCAGATCCTCGCCGCGCAGGACCAGGTAATCCTGTTGCATATCCAGGAATTTTATGGGGAAAACGTCTGTGGAACGGAGTAAATCCTCCTTACTCAAAGTTAGCAGTTGAATTTGGTCGTTACGGTGACTCAACAAATAAGGCTCGGCTACTTGATCAAGGACTTGTGTTGAGATTTCGCGTACGATTACCATTAGGTTTACGGGGTCACTGTCCTTTATGGATGTGCTCTTTACCATCCCTCCGTAGAGCACCACGCTAATCATGTTGCTGCCCAGGCTGTGGTCCAGTGCTTCAACAAAATCATCTATATCCCTTTGCAGTTTTTCAGGGATGGCATTTTGTGATGAAGGTAGTCCCGCTGCAGGCACTGGTGGAGAAGGGTTAATGGTGCTGAAATCCAACCCGCTCAGGGCGGTCCAGTTGTCCAGGTCTTTGTGGAAATAATGGTCCTCTACTGAAAGGGTCCCGGCCTGCAATTGGTTGCGTACCTCCTCCAAAGTAAAAGGGCCACTTTGGCTTGAGCCTTGCGCGATATATATTTCCATAATCCTGGTTGTGCTTGTTATTGAAG
>CAZAIZ010000002.1:12223-30475 GCA_964485275.1 uncultured Pedosphaera sp. | reverse complement strand
TTTCTCAAAATATCCTCGGTGCCGTTGCCATGGTGTACGTCGAAATCAAAAACCGCAACTTTCTTGGTTCCTGCCGCACGCGCCATTAGCACGGCGATCGCAATACTATTGAAGAAACAAAACCCCATGGCCTTTTGCTTGTTTGCGTGATGTCCCGGTGGGCGGAGCAGGGAAAAATTGGGCTTATTCTTTTGGGCAAGCTCAACCGCACGCAGGGCACCGCCGATTGAACGCCGAGCGTGGGCATCGATGTCCGGATAGGCAGGAGTATCGCCATCAAAGGGCTCGAACGGGTCGCCTACCAGATGGATATGCTCCAAGCTATGTGCCAGCTCTATTGTTTCGTCAGTCACCTTGGTCGGTTTATCCCAGGTGATATCCAAATCTTTCTGTTCGCGAAGGAGCTTCAAAGTGTCGGCAATACGCTGAGGGCGCTCCGGGTGGCCGGTCTGCCAATAGGCCAGACAAGCTTCGTCAGTAATCACATGCATGCAATTATTGTGAGTCATCCCGGAATGAACGTCCACTGTGAACAACCTTCGATTTCCCGTTGTAGGGGCAGCGTCCTATCTTCCTTGGAGCACTGTTCGTGTCAGAATATAAGGTCAAATTTGAGGTCTTTGAGGGGCCAATGGATCTGCTGCTTTACTTGGTAAAGAAGGAGGAGGTGGATATCTATGAGGTGAACCTGACCAAGATCGCCCGTGAGTTTATCGAATACGTGGACTTAATGCGGGAGTTTGACATTGAGATTGCTGGAGAGTTCTTGGTCATGGCCAGCACCTTGATGTACATCAAGAGCAAGGAACTCCTCCCAGTGGATCAACAGGTTCAGGCTGATGAGGATGATGAGGGAGAAGATCCTCGCTGGGAGCTTATTCGTAAGCTGGTGGAATATAAGAAATTCAAAGATGCTGCAGACAAACTGGGGACACTGGAGCACATTCAGGAGGACGTTTATCCACGCTTGCCGGCCAAACAGGAATTTGAAATGCCCGAAGACCGCGGCCCAGGGCTCAAGGTAAGCATATTCGATCTGATTAACGCGGTGAATGACGTGATTAAACGGGTTGAAGCCCGCACTCATGATATTCGCCAGATCGAAGACGAGCATTTTACTGTCGCGGACAAAATCAACGCGCTTCTTGAACGCCTTGCTAACCAGCAGCGTTTTACCTTCAATGAATTGTTTGTCGATGCCGCCGGACGCAATGAGGTGGTGGCTACATTTCTTGCCATGCTGGAATTGATTCGACTGGAGCAGATCAAGATTGATCAGGAGGATAACTTCGGCGATATCGTTATTACCGGAGGTGCAGGTCTGGGAGAATTTGATCTGATGAAAACCGACAATTTAACTGAACCGGAACCAGTGACTGAATAACGCATGGAACTGAAGGATATTCTCGAGGCAATTCTTTTTTCCTCCCAAAAACCGCTGAGCGCCAAGGAGTTGCAGGATATTCTCAAGCAGGCTGGGGAAACCGGTGAGGGTGATTCGGTTAATTTCGCGCATGTCAAAGCCGCTTCTATTACCAAGGTCCTTGAAACACTGGCTGAAGAGGTTTGTCAACTGAATCGAGCTCATCATCTGGTTTGTGTGGCAGGTGCTTGGCAGTTCGTAACCCAAACTGATTATGCGCCCTGGGTACGGGCCTTGGTTGGCGTGAGAAATCGACCGACCCGATTGTCAAAGCCTGCGCTGGAGACACTCGCCATCATCGCCTATCGGCAGCCCATTACCCGAGCGCAAATGGAGGAAATTCGTGGAGTATCTGTAGACGGGGTGATTGGGACATTGGCTGAGCGAGAACTGGTGGAGGTGGTTGGGCGTGCTGATGTGCCGGGCCGTCCTCAAACCTATGGCACAACCCAAATTTTCCTAGAGTACTTTGGGCTGCGGAATCTTGAAGAATTACCCGATGCTGAGGAATTGCGGCAAGTACCGATCAGTAAACCCGAGGCTCCGGTTACCACAGGTGAGGATGATGAAAATCCGGAGCAAATGTCACTTGAAGAGGTAACCCAAGCAAAGGGCAATGATGCTTCCCAACTGGTAAAACAGGCCTCGGAGGATGAAGAGGAAGAGGAGGACTACGACGAGGACGATTTTGAGGATGATGACGAGGAGGGGTTTGACGACGAGGAGGGTGAAGCGGTAGAAGAGGCATCACAAACTCCATGAGTATCAAGAAACATCGAGCGGCGATCGATAAGATTGACGCTCAGATCGTCAAGCTACTGAACCGCCGCACCAAACATGTGCTTGGCATCGGTCAGGCCAAGCTGGCCTCAGGTAAGGCGATCTTCCAGCCGGACCGAGAACAGGCGCTCCTTCGTCGTATTTGTAAGCTCTCCGATGGAGTGCTCTCCGACGAATCATTACGCCACATTTATCGCGAGGTCATGAGTAGTTCCATTGCCCTGCAGAAGGGTTTCAAGATTGCTTTCCTCGGCCCCGAAGCCACCTACACTCATCAGGCAGCTGTGCGGCGTTTTGGAACCAGTCTGGCTTATGTCGCGCAGAAGACCATTGCCGAAGTTTTTAGTGAGGTAGAAAAAAATCGAGCCGAATACGGAGTGGTTCCGGTTGAAAATACCACTGAAGGTGTGGTGACTCATACCTTGGACATGTTTGTCGATAGCGAACTTAAAATCGTTGCCCAGATTGTTATGCCCATCGAGCATTGTCTGGTCGGGAAGGGCAGTTTGGATGGGATCAGTAAACTTTACTCTCATCCTCAGGCTTATGCCCAGTGCCGCAATTGGGTGCGTGAAAATTTACCGCGAGTTGAGTTTATTGAAACTTCATCCACCACTGCGGCTGCCGCACAGGCTGTCAGGTCTAAGACGGCTGCTGCTATTTCGAGTGCGTTAGCTGCAGAGAAATATAAGCTGAACATTCTTGAGGCTGGGATTCAGGATCATAGCGGGAATGCGACGCGTTTTCTAGTATTGGGTGGGAGTTGCGGTGCTCCTACTGATCATGACCGTACCAGTCTCATGTTTACGGTTAATGACAAGGTTGGCGCACTACATGATGCCTTGCAGCCTTTTCGCACCCATCGTTTAAACATGACCAAGATCGAGTCACGCCCCAGCAAGCGCAAGGCTTGGGAATACATTTTCTTTGTGGACGTGGATGGGCACCATGAAGATCAGAAACTTGCCAAGGCTATCCGCCAGCTTGGCGAGAAATGTTCATTCGTAAAAATTCTCGGCTCTTATCCCTATGGCGACTAAAGCAGAGACGCCGCTTGCCCATGCAAGGCAGGTGATTGACATCGAGTTGACAGGGCTGAAGGCGGTCCGGTCTCAACTGGACGGGCAATTTACTGCTGGAGTTGGCATACTCAAGAAAGCTCTGACACGACGCAACAAGCTCGTGGTGGTGGGGGTTGGAAAGAGCGGCAATATTGGCCAGAAAATTTGTGCCACTTTCAACAGTACCGGGGCTACAAGTGTTTTACTCGATCCGGGCAATGCTTTGCACGGGGATATTGGTTTGCTCGATGATGGTGACGTGGTGTTGGCATTGAGTTATTCCGGGGAATCGGACGAACTATTGGGACTGCTTCCCGCCATAAAAAAGTTTCCCGTTCAAGTCATAGCACTGACGGGTGCTCCTAAATCCGCATTGGCCAAATTTAGTGATGTAGTGCTTAACGCAAAGGTGCCCAAGGAGGCCTGTCCCTTTAACCTTGCTCCAACCGCCAGCACGACGGCGATGTTGGCACTGGGCGACGCCTTGGCTATGGCGTTACTGCAGGCGAGGGGCTTCAAGAAAAAAGATTTTGCGCGTTATCATCCCTCAGGGGCAATTGGCCGTGCACTCTTGCTGCATGCCAGCGATATTATGCGCACCGGCAAGCGTTTGGCTACTGCATCGCGTGAGGCTACCGTAAGGGAGGCATTACTGGTTATGACCCGTGCTAAGAGTGGGAGTGTGTGTGTGGTGGGTAAAACCGGCAAGCTAGTCGGAGTCTTTACTGATGGGGATTTGCGGAGGCTCATGGCCAAGTCCGGAGACACCGTATTGAAGCAGTTACTTGGCACAGTAATGACCACCAAGCCAACTACTCTGCGAGACTCCGCGTTGGCGGTGGAGGCCCTTAAGGTTTTCCAGGCCCGAAAGATTGACGATCTAATCGTGATCAATGTTAAGCGCGAGCCCGTTGGGCTCATTGACTCTCAGGATTTACCAAAGCTGAAGCTGGCATAATTGCCGTTTCTTCATCATACTGAAGTCGTTATGGGTAAATTTCGTCCTTATCTTATCGGTGCGGCATTAACCGCGGTTTTGGTTGTTGGCATGGCTCAGGCTCAAGCGCGAGGATCGCGCTGGGAGTATCTCTATGTGGAGCAGCAATGGGTAAAATATGAAGCTATTGATCCTGGTGCTTCGGGGCCC
Source organism: uncultured Pedosphaera sp. (assembly GCA_964485275.1). Taxonomy (GTDB): domain Bacteria; phylum Verrucomicrobiota; class Verrucomicrobiia; order Limisphaerales; family UBA1100; genus UBA1100. The sequence goes on along the minus strand of CAZAIZ010000002.1, from coordinate 26,064 downwards.
CGTTTGGTTCATTCCAAATTGTTCAATGAACTGGGTAATGAAGGTTGGGAAATGGTGCAGGCCGGGGTTGGAGGCTATGTGTTCAAACGAAAACGTTAGGTCTGGTTCTTGAACTTTGAGGTGTTTGTGAGGCAGAAGCGTCTATTCAAAAGTCGTGTAGCTTTGTCTCCCATTATTGATCTCCAGGCCAACACTTGCTGATTCGGTGCAAACACAGCAATCCATCACCCTTCAGAAGAAGCCTGAATTCACAGTGCGTTTTCTTCTTTATTTGCCTGAAGGCTATCACGATAACAGAGAGTCCAAGTGGCCTTTGATGCTTTTTCTTCACGGAGCAGGTGAGCGCGGTGATGATATAAACAGAGTGAAGGTGCATGGCCCGCCCAAGTTAATTGAAAAAGGCCAAAATTTTCCCTTCATCATTGTTTCCCCCCAATGCCCGAAAAACCAGCGTTGGGATGAAGCGATGCTCACGATATTATTGGATCATGTTTGCGAAGAATACTGCGTGGATAACAGTCGACTGTACCTAACCGGTTTGAGTATGGGAGGATATGGTTCATGGAGTTTGGGAATGGTGTTGTGCGATAGGCTTGCTGCCATTGCGCCCGTTTGTGGAGGGGGTAGCTTTATTGATGTCTACAATGCGAGTGGAGCAAGAGGAAAATCCCTGCGTAGTCTCGGGGTTTGGGCATTTCACGGCGCAAAAGATACGGTGGTGCCAATAAGCGAAAGTGAAAAGATGGTGGAGGCATTAAGGAAATTCGGACATCCTGCTCCAAGGCTCACTGTTTATCCCGATAAACGGCACGACTCGTGGACAAAAACTTATGACAACCCTGAGTTGTATCAGTGGTTTCAAAAGTTTCAGCGAAAGTAGATTTCTAGTTGGCTTCGACTGAGAGGACTTTCCCGTCTTTAATTAGAAATTGCGCAACACTGAGGCGGCGACGTGTGTTTGGGTCAAAGATCACCAAATTGCGATAAACCCAAGTGTCTCCAAGTTTTTGATCCGGGGCCCCGAACACGGCTACAATTGTCTTGCTTTCTTTGCCTGTATAAATCGCCTTCAACCTATTTTTGTTCCATGTCTGGCGTCGGCCAATTGCGTTCGGGTTGGGCTTGCCTAGTGCAGTTTCGGGATTTTCCTCTGAATTGGGTATTTGTTGCGGAATGTTTATGTTCCAGGAGAACACTTCTTTGCCCTCATTGTTCCACCGTGTTTGTCTTACAAGTTTGCCATGGGCGTATTCAGCTTCCATCGACTGTAGCCCGTTATCATACCATTCAGAAAGCAAAGCCAATCGGCCCTCGCTAAATTCTTGTTGGCGCTTGGGTTTTGGTTTGCCTCCCTTGGTTTCGTACCATTCCCTGTGTGTTCCGATAGGGCGATCGCCTTTCCATTTGGCACTCCAAGATTTTTCCCCATCCTTGAAAAATCCGGTGTCCAACCCATCCCGAATGCCATTTAGATATATTGTAACGCTTCGTTTTTCTCCAGTGGGATAGAATTTCACATATTCCCCATCGAGTTTGTCATTTTTCCACGTTACTTCCCAAAGTTTAGTGTTATTTTTGTCGTCACTGTAACCGGTCTCGCCCCCATGCCGCTTTCCGCGGACGTATTGGGTTAAATTGCTCCGTTTGCCGCTTGGATAGTACTCGGCCACAACGCCTTCGGCTTCACCGTTAACTAAGGGCATTTTGTATGACTGCTTTCCGTTTTTATACCAGCCGTTCATGACACCGATGGGTTGGCCATCCTTAAGTGTTACCTCAGTTCGCTTTTTTCCGTTATCATACCATTCAATAGCCAGACCCTGTTTGACTCCATCAACTATTTCCAACGCGTAGCTCTTTTGCCCATTGTGATGCTGTTCTCCCAAAGGTCCACTATAGGGGGTTGAATCGCTTACTGAACACAGTATACCCGAATCGGAAATGATCAGATCTGAATCACCCAAACTAGGCACTGGAGTTTTTTCAATTTTGAACCAGATCAAGACCAGAACCAGGGCAATTGCCGCACTGCCAATGATAATCCATTTCTTTGGATCCATTGCAGAAATTTACAATTTATTGGGATGCATTGTCAATGGCCCCTCTTCATCAGGCAACTGTTTGGCATGTGGTGAATCGAATAGCTTTAAGTTGTCAGGCGTTTTTGTTATGGAATCATTCGGTGGCGGCTAATAGTTTTTATTGAGGACTAACATTATGGCGATTTCATTTGTTGCGATTCTAACGGTTGCTTGCGGCATGGCTTTGGTGGCCAAACGTTTCAAGTTGCCTTATACGGTGGTGCTTGTAGTCGCCGGTCTAATTGTTAGCGCTCTGGCCTCTGGCCGGGCTGAGGAGTCTCTAGGTTTAAGTATTCAGCTTACTCCTGAGTTATTGCTTCAATGGTTTCTGCCCATCCTGCTTTTCGAAGCCGCTTTTCACGTTAATCTGAAGCAATTTTTGGAAAACTGGCGGCCGATTTTGTGTTTGGCAATTCCGGGGGTCATAGTGGGGATGTTATTGACCACCGGCCTTTTTTTATTGGCAAGTGAAGTGGTTGGGTTGGGCTTAGGTTGGCCAATGATCCTTTTGATTGCGGCGATGTTGGCGGCGACCGATCCCATTTCGGTGGTGGCGTTGTTCAAGGAATTTTCGGTGTCTAAACGACTGGGAATCATTGTTGAGGGGGAAAGCCTGATTAATGATGGGGTTGCTGTTGTGTTGTTTGGGGTAGTGGTAAAGATTACAGCGGTTCATTTGGGCCTAACGCTACCACATTTTGGCGGAGCGGTAAGCGTGGAGGCCGTGCAAGCGGTTATAGATTTTCTTCGAGAAGTACTATTGGGGACCGCAGTTGGATTGGGAATGGGTTTGGCAATATCCTATCTCACCAGCAAATTTGACGACCACCATATTGAGGTAGCTCTGACGGTAATTGCTGCGTACGGAGCAAACGCGCTGGCCATGCAGATGCACGCTTCGGGAGTAATCGCCGTGGTTGTTTGTGGTATGATGATTGGGAATGTGGGGGTAAAGCACGGCATGAGCCCCACGACCCGAGAATCGGTAATTTCATTCTGGGAATTTGCGGCGTTTTTGGCCAACTCATTTGTCTTTATACTGATCGGATTGCAAATTCAACTCACCGAAATGGTGTCTCGAGAAGTGGTGCTTCCAGTGGTGATCTTTTTTGTAATTATGATGGTGGTTAGAGGCATCACCGTATATGGCGTGCATAATTTGGTGCGTCGGAGTGATTTACGACTTAAGGAACGTTGGTTGCCCGTTATTACCTGGAGTGGCGTGAGAGGCAGCCTTTCGATGGTTTTGGCAATGATGCTTATTTGGATAGGCGAAGCCGATGTCAGCTATGACAAACACGCAGAACATAATTCTAGTAAAGCTAAGGGAGAGCTGGTTGCAATAGAAGGTGTTCAAACTACTGGAACTGAAGCAAACATGGTCGCCAAGGAACAGGCCCAATCGAATAAGGCAGATATATTAAACATCGTATATGGAGTGGTATTGCTTTCCATTTTGCTTCAGGGGACCACTATGGAGGGGCTCATGAAACGAGCTGGGTTGATTGAGGAGTCGCAGGAGGAGAAGGAATACGAAATGGCCTTGTCTCGAAGGCAGGCAATCCGGGCTATGCTGGTAAATTTGGAGTCAGCCGAACGCAAAGGCAGCATGGCAAATGATACTTATGTAATTCTCCACAAACGACTCCTAAAGCGTAAGGAAATAAATGATCGCCGTATGGAAGAAATGCTGGAATCCAGGCCTTCTCTAAATGAAATTGAATTGGAAATGGAAGCTGCTCACCTGCGTGCATTGGAAAAGCAAATTTATCGGGATCTTGAGAAAGAAGGCGATTTGAACTACGATTCCATGGAGGAGCTCGTTCGGGAAGTTGTGGAGCGTGCTGGGCAGGATAAGCACGAGTCAGACAGTGAAGCCTGATTAATTGAATTTTCCGACATAATTGACACGTTTCCCCGTTGACTGCTCTCTATGAGAGTGTTCTTCTTTCGCCCGAATCATGAGAGCGATACTGGTTTTATTTCTGTTTCCATTACTCTTGGGAGCCCAGCAGGTTGCTGTGAAGGAGCATCAACTTTCCAACGGCATGAAAGTGCTGCTTTTGGAACGTCATGATGCTCCAAGTATTTCCGGAGGCTGGGTAGCACGTGTGGGTAGCGTGAATGAGCGGCCGGGAATCACGGGCATTGCCCATTTATTTGAACATATGATGTTCAAAGGGACTCCCAAGATCGGCACTAGGGATTATAAGGCAGATCTAAAAATTATCGATGAACAGGAGCGAGTTCGTGATGCCATGCGGGCAGAGGAGCGTAAAATGCGTGAGATGTGGCGAAAAGGAGAGATCACCGACTTGCAGGATCCGGATCAAAAGACTGATGCGTGGAAGAAATTGGATGAGGAATTCAAGAAGCTGGTTGAGGAACATCGTAAAGTAATCGTTAAAAATGAATTCGACAGAATTTATACCTCCAACGGCGGTAGTCGGATGAACGCCTATACCAGTTATGATCACACTGCATACTTCATTACAGTTCCTGCAAACAAACTGGAACTTTTTATGTGGATGGAGAGCGGGCGCTTATTTGAGCCGGTTTTTAGAGAGTTTTATGCTGAACGTGATGTGGTATTTGAAGAACGCCGAATGCGTACTGAAAGTACTCCCTTAGGTAAGTTCTTTGAGAGTTTTAATTCGCTCTTTTGGGAATCTCACCCTTATAGCTGGCCAATCATAGGTTGGCCTTCTGATATTCCTGCAATTTCCAAGGACCAAGCTGACAAGTTTTATGCGACCTACTATATGCCTCAGAATCTTACGTTGGTTTTGGTGGGTGACTTTGAGAGCAAGACTGCTCTTGCAATGGCAGAGAAATATTTTGGGCGGCTAAAAAAAGGTGAAGGTGTAGTGCCTGATGTTGTTACTCTTGAGCAGCCACAGAAAGCGGAAAAACGTTTTTATGCTGAGGCAGAGACCAATCCCAATATTGACATCTACTGGCACACGCCTGCTTTTGGGCACAAGGATACCTATCCCTTGAGCGTGCTGGCTCAGGTGCTTAGTACCCGGACTGGGCGGTTACATAAGAAATTGGTTCTGGGTAAAAAAGTGGCTACCGATACCTGGGCATGGCAGGGGGCACGTAAATTTGCCGGCGAATTTAATATGGGCGCCGAGGTAACTGACGGAAATACTCCGGAAAAGGTGGAGCAGGAAATCTACACCCTGGTGGAGGAAATTAAATCCAAGCCAGTGCCAGCTAAGGAATTACAGAAAGTTAAAAACAATTTTGCTGCAGCAGAGTACCGACGCCTTAGTTCGAACCATCCTATTCTTATGCAGATCATGCGCAGTGAAGGCTTGGGTAATTGGCGTGAAATTAATGAGGCAGGACCAAAGATACAGGCGGTTACCGCTGAAGACCTGCAACGTGTCGCTAAAAAATATTTCACCAAGGAAAACCGGGCAGTAGCGATTTATACCCGCAAGCCTGGTACCGGTGGCGGTGATGAAGATCCTCTTTTGGCTGGCCTTGATGCACAGGCCAAGGCAATGGCCCGCAAGATGACCGGGGCAATTAACGCCAACAAGGACTTGGCGCAGCTAAAAAAACAGCTCGCCGGACTTGAGTCACAAATGGAGAAGGCCGGTGCGAAAGCGCCTCCAGTGATGAAGGTGATTCGAGCCGTGTTACGAAAGCGAATTGCTCAGTTGGAGAAGAAATAGTTAAAAAATGAAACAGTTATTTGCCATACTCTTGATTTATGCGGTGGGGTTTTCGGTCCTTGCTGCAGACATTCCTGATCGTCCCGAAAAGCTGAAGTTTCCCGAGTTAAAGTACGAACCACCAAAAGGTTCCGATTACCGTATTGAACTTAACAGTGGACCGGTCGCTTTTGTGGTTCCCAACCGGGAGTTGCCTTTAATTAGTGTTTCGATACTCGTGCGCACCGGTAAATATAATGAGCCCAAGGGTAAAGAAGGTTTGGCCGCCATGACAGGGTATCTCTTGAGCAAGGGAGGAACCAAAAGGCATAGCGCAGAAGACCTAGAGGAAAGATTGGCATTTCTGGCGGCTGGATTGTCCTCTGGCGTTGGCGATACCTCGGGCAGTGTGGGGGTTAATCTTCTTTCAAAGGATCTTGATGAAGGTTTGGCTATTCTCCGAGAAGTGTTAACCGTTCCGCGTTTCCAGAAGGATCGGTTTGATTTGTATAAGACCCAGCAAATCCAATCAATGAAGCAGCGCAACGATGATTCACGCAATATTGAGCGCCGGGAATTGGTCCGGTTGGCATATGGGGACCATTTTTTCCGAAGTCAATCCACAACCAAGGCTTCGATTGAGGCAATTACCGAGTCGGATTTGAAGAGTTTTCATAAAGACTGGTTTCATCCGGGTAATTTTGTCGTTTCGGTCAGTGGTGACTTTGATCGAAAGGTGATGGTCGCAAAGTTGGAGAAACTTTTTGCCAAATGGCCGTTTGAAGGAAAAGCCGCCAGACCTGTTCCAACAAATAAAAAATTTGCAAAAGCAGGTGTTTACATCGTTGATAAAGAAGTTAACCAAGGGCGGGTGGATATCATGTTGCCTGGCATTATGCGCGATAATCCTGATTACTACGCTGTGCAGGTCATGAATGATATTCTTGGGGGTGGAGGTTTTACAAGCCGTATAACCAATCGTGTGCGCTCAGATGAAGGTTTAGCCTACAGTGCTTATTCGTATTGCCCTGGGGGCACATATTTCCCTCGAACTTTTGTGGCGGGTTACCAGAGTAAATCTCGCACGGTATTGTATGCTGCCCAGATCGTTCTTGAGGAAATGCGTAGGATTACCCAGGAGGAAGTGACAGATAAGGAGATTGAGACCGCGAAGGCCAGCTACATACAGACCTTTCCTCAAGCTTTCGAAACAAAGGGAGCGGTGGCAGGGACCTTTGCAAGTGAAGAGTTCACCGGGCGGCTTGGTAAGGATTCCGATTATTTCAACAATTTTAGAGCCAAAATTGGAGCGGTCACCAAGGCTGATGTGCAAAGGGTGGCCAGCAAGTATCTCACTGTTGAAAAAGTGGCGATTCTCATCGTGGGTAATAAGAAAGATATTCTCAAAGGACATCCGGACCATTCGGTGAGTGTTGATAGTCTTACCAACGGGGGATTAAAGGATGTTCCTTTGCGTGATCCTTTCACTCTGCTTCCGTTGAAGTAGCTTAAAGGGTGCGAATTGCACACTCATCGGTTGCGTTTCCAGCGAAAAGAAGGCAGATTGTTCCAGCGTCATGGAGATGGTAATTAAATGCCCCGCGTGTTCAACCGAGCTCTCGGTGGACGATCAGACTGCCGGTTCTCAGATTAAATGTCCGGATCCCAACTGCGGCACACTGCTTGTGGTGCCGGCCTTCAGTCAGCAATCAGAGGAGTCATCTGCTCCGGTTTCAACGAATTATTCCAGTGGAAGTGATGCGGAACTCGCCCGCAAGATCGCCAGAATGTACGGCCAAATGGCTGCTGAGATAGGTAAGGCCATTGTCGGTCAGAAGGAGGTGATAGAGCAGCTTTTTATCGCTATCTTTGCCAAGAGTCATTGTTTGCTCGAGGGCGTGCCCGGGTTAGCCAAGACCTATACCATCAAGAGTTTATCTGAGGCCATGAGCCTCTCTTTTCGTCGTGTGCAGTTTACGCCCGACTTGATGCCTGCAGACATCACCGGCACCGACGTTATCCAGCAGGATGCTGAAGGGCGGCGGCAACTTGTGTTCCTGCGTGGGCCGATTTTCGCCCAGTTGGTATTGGCCGATGAAATTAACCGCTCCCCCCCAAAGACCCAGGCTGCCTTGTTGGAAGCAATGCAGGAGCACTCGGTGACTGTCGGTGGACAAACCTACGGTTTGGAGCAGCCTTTTTTTGTCCTCGCAACGCAGAACCCGGTGGAGCAGGAGGGAACCTATCCGTTGCCCGAGGCGCAAAAGGACCGCTTCATGTTTCACATTAAGGTGAAATACCCTGACAAGGATGAGGAAGCAGAGATCATCCGCCGCACTACAGGGATTCATAACGACCCGATCAAGCCGGTGATCAGTGGTGAGGAGATTATCCAATGCCAACAGATTGTCCGCAAGGTGCCTGTTCCCGATCACGTAAACAATTACGTGCTTGATCTGGTGCGTCGCTGCCGCCCTGATGATTCTGAGGCGTTGCCTTTTACCCGGGAATTGATCAGCTGGGGGCCAGGGCCCCGTGCCTGTCAGCAATTGATCATGGGAGGGAAAGTGAGGGCTATTCTTCAGGGGCGCCCCAACGTGGTGCCTGAGGATATTGCTGCTCTCGCGCACCCGGTATTGCGACACCGTATTGTACCCACTTTTAATGCCGAAGCAGAAGGGATCACAGTCGATCATATCATCGACAAGGTTCTTCTGGCAGTGCCGCAGCAACCGACTGGTGCGGTTCTTTAGCCAGGTTGCTAGCAAGTTAAATAAACTTGAGTGCCTAGAATGGCTCCACTCACAGAAATATTGCAGCCAGAGGAGCTGCAAAGCATCGTTAACCTCCAGTTGATGGCCAAGCAAACTGTGGAGGGGGCGATTACCGGCCAGCATCGGTCTCCGCACAAAGGGTTTAGCGTCGAGTTTGCCCAGCACCGTGAGTATGTGCAGGGGGATGAAATTCGACGGGTAGACTGGAAGGTGTTTGCCAAAACGGATCGTTATTATGTACGTGAGTACGAGGAGGAAACAAACCTGCGAGCCATGCTGCTTCTGGATGCCAGCGGCAGTATGGCTTACGCTGGGGAAAGTGGGGTTACCAAGTTGCAGCACGCACTCAAGCTTGCTGCCTGTTTGGCTCACATTATCATGAAGCAGAGCGATAGTATCGGTCTGATGACCTTCGATACCAAAATCCGCAGCCATATCCCCCCGCGTTCAAGTACCCGGCATCTGCGAGTGTTGTATGAGGAGATGATCATCACAAAGCCGGGTGGGGAAACCGATCTTTCCCAAGTGTTCCACGACATAGTGCCCCGTATCCATAAGCGAGGAATGATCTTTATTTTGTCTGACTGCTTTTCCGATGTTAAGGAGCTATTGGCTGCACTGGCACTTTTCCGAAATGCCTCGCATGAAGTGGTGGTTTTCCATGTGATGGATCGTGATGAAGTCGAATTTCCCTTTGACTCATGGACTCGATTTGAAAATCTCGAAAGAATGGAGGAGTTTCGAATGGTGGATCCAGCCAGCTTTCGTGCGGCGTATTTGGATAACTTTGCGAGGTTTACCGAAGCTTTGAAGAATGGTTGTCAGCGCAACAGGATTGATTTGGTGCCGATGTACACACATGAATCATTGACTGACAGCTTGGCACGGTTTCTGAGGCAACGTCAGGGAGTGGTATGAGCTTTATGAATCTAGCACTCGTCGGAGGGGCAGCTGCTGCTGCAATTCCGATTCTCGTACATCTCATCAGCAAGAGCCAGCCCCGTGAGGTTAAGTGGGGGGCCATGCATCTCATTGAACTGACACTAAAGTCGCAGCAGCGCCGGTTGCGCTTTGAGCACTGGTTGTTGATGTTGTTACGTTGTGCCATTCCAATCATCCTTGCCCTGTGTATGGCTCGGCCCATTTTGAAGGGTTCGGCTGTCTTGTGGGCGAATGAAAAAACCTCTTTGTTGGTATTGTTGGATAACAGTTACTCACTCGATTTCAAGGGGGCGGGTGGAGCCAATTTTGAAAAAGCACGTGATGCCACAGCTGAGATAGTTAAGCAGTTGCAGCGAGGTTCAGATGTGAACGTGATCTTGATGAGCGATCCAGATTCTCCTTTGTACGATACACCGGTTTTTAACACAAAAGCAGTAGCACAGGAAATATCCGAAATGTCATCTGGCTTTGGACAGGCCCGTGTGAGTGCGGCATTGGAGAAAGGCGGGGAACAATTGACCAAGATGAATCATCCACAGCGCGAGCTGGTTCTCGTTAGTGACATGCAACGAATCAGTTGGCCTGCCGAAGAGGGTGAGGCAGCCCTTAGGACACGTGTATGCAGGCAGTTAAAGGGGTTGGAGATCCCCCCCAATCTTACGCTTTTTCATGTGGGCGTTGAGGGCCATGAGAATGTTTGCGTGGAGACACTGGGATTTTCTCATCTGCTACTGGGAGTGAATCAAACGATTAAGGTTCAGGCATCTTTACGCAATTATGGAGAGCGTAATCACGAGGCTTTGAGGGTGATTTTTCACGCTGATGGCAAGCCTGTAGACGAACAGTTGATTCCCTTGGAGGCAGGAGCGCGCCGTCAGGTGCGCTTCCGACATCATTTTGATCAACCGGGCTCTCACGTGATTGAGGTTCTCACTGATGCAGATAGCCTTAAGGCAGACAATACTTTCCGAGCAAGCATTCCGGTATGGGACAAGGTGCCGGTATTGGTGGTTGATGGGGATCCGAGTCCTGACCCGCTTGAAGGGGAGGTCGATTATTTGCGGATTGCACTTCAGCCATTTCGTGAAGGAGGAGCGAAGGATCTGGTCGATTTATTGCAGACGAAGGTAATCAACGCCGATGAATTTAGTGCAGCGGAGATTGGGGAAGCCCGGGTGGTTATATTGGCCAACGTGGCTAAACTAAAGCTGAAGCAAATGAATGAATTACAGGATTTTGTTAAGGATGGAGGCGGTCTTTTGATTTTCGGAGGCGATCAAGTTGATCAAAAGTGGTACAATGACTTTCTATTAAAATACGGCCTTTTGCCTGCACGTCTGGGAGAGGTGTCAGACAAGCGAAACGATCCCGAACCATTTACGCGTGTCGTGGTCCGGCGGTTTGATAATCCGGCGTTGGAAATGTTCAGTAACCCGCGCAACGGCGATCTTGCCTCGGCCGAAATTAATCGTTGGCATCGTACACTTGAGAATCCAGATGATGAGTTGGTTCGTCCTTTGGCGCGACTGGAAACAGGGGATGCCTTCCTTTTGGAAAAAACATGGGGTAACGGGCGGATTATCTTTTGCGCAACCACATGTGATGACGCATGGAGCAGTTTGCCTTTGAGGCCAGTGTTTGTGCCTTTTGCCCAGCGGCTGTGCACCTATCTTGCCTCATCAGTAATGCCTCCGCGAAATCTGGGGGTGGGAGTAAAGGCGGTGGCGCATTTTCCCGTCTCTGCGGCTGGAGGAGAAGTGGTTGTACTGGATCCACAAGAGAAAGAGCACACCATACCAATTGAGGCTCGTGGAGGTCGAGGGGTGGCCACTTTTGATAATACTTCCCGTCCGGGTCTATACGAAATGAAAGGGCCGGACGGGAAACCGATCCATTTTGTTGTGAATACAGATCGGAGTGAAAGCGATCTTAAGCAACTTACCCCCGAGGAACGCCGTGAGGTGGCTCACTCCATGAAGGCGGATTTGGTGGCCAGTATGGAGGATTATCGCAAGCTCGATCATTCCCGCCGGTTTGGCCAAGAAATCTGGAAACCCCTTTTTGCTCTGGTCCTTTTTATTTTATTTTTTGAACTTTGGTTGGAGCGACGTATGGCGCGTCAGCGAATTTCGGGTTAAGCTAAGTATGGGCATGTTGAGTCTGCAGATCATGATGGCCGCAAATTCAGTGGAGGGATCTCAACTTCATTTCTCCGGGGATCTTACCTGGTGGATGGCTCTGTTGATTGCCGCTGGAGCTGTGGTGTTTGCCGTCTGGATTTATCGAGGGGATCTGCAAGGTCGTACGGCTAAAGGATTGTGGTTGCTGCCGCTATTGAGAGGCGGTGCCGTGCTGTTGGTTGTCATGATGCTGGCAGGTCCGGTAATTCAATATCGTACTTCCATTGGAACCACTGCGCGAGTTTTGATGTATGTGGATGCATCAGCCAGCATGAAGGCTACAGACGAGCAAATGGACTTAACTCGCAAGCTGGGGATTTTGAACCGCCTCGGATGGCTGGAAGGCGGTGAGAATGAGATGAAGGCGGGCAATGCACTTGCAAAGCTTGGTGAATTGAAGCGGGTGCTCACCGTGATGGCATCTGATACGGCAAATAATCTTCCCCGGCATATCAAGAATGGGGAGGCCCTTACCCAGAAGATTGTGAAGCATCTTGAGGGGATGCAGCTTGATGGCTGGAAGGAAGAACAACTCGGAGCCTTCAAAAGGGAGATTCAAGACTCCTTTCTTAAAGTGGACCCTGTCCAGGCTGGGGTGGAGGATAAGGCCGCCTTGTTAGCCCTTCAAACGGGCATAGAACGATGGGAGAACACTATTCGTGGCTTGCTGCCAAAAGGGGAAGCGGCGTTGGAGACGATGAATCCTGCGGCCCGGGCGGCCATCGAACGTTTCGACCGCACCCCGCGTTGGCAACGCCTCGAAAGTCAGCTGCTGGAAGGGGCGGGTGGATTGGTGAATCAACTGGCCGCCGAGCATAATGTTGAACTACTCGCACTAACTGCACGGCGTTTTCAAATGTTGTGGCATCCGGGTGCCATCGGGAATGTGGATGCAGATGACAAGAGCCAACCGATTAATGAAAAGGAAGATCCCAATGCTCCTCCTCGCACATTACCGGTGGCCGCCACCAACATGATAACCGATTTGAGCACCGGCATTGTTGAAGGTGCGGTTTCAGAAAACCCATCCGAAAAGCTCTTTGTCGTCCTGTTTACTGATGGACAACATAACATTGAGGGAGCCTCCCCCTTGACGATGGCTGGCCAACTTAAAGACCGGGGAATTGCCGTGCATGTGGTCGGGCTGGGGGCAACAGAAGCATCACGGGACTTGGCTGTGCTTAAGGTTGAAGCACCCGAATCAGTTTATCCAGATGCAGAACTCTCAGGAGAGGTCATTATCCATGACGGGATGGATCCAGGCAAGCCCTTCACCCTTCGCATTGAGCGTGAAGGGCAAGTGGTATGGCAGAAGAAATTTGTTACCGCGGGGACACGTCGCAAACTGCCTTTTGCCTTTCCAATTGAGGAAATTGTGAAGGCGGCACAGAAACAGCAGAACCGTGATGTTCAATATGTCAACCTGCCTCTTGAGTTCAAGGTGGTTATTCCTCCGATTGAAGGGGAATCCAAGGACGATAACAATGTGGGGACGCTACGGGTGAATGTGGTGACTCAAAAACCCAAAATTCTGCTAATCGAGAGCAGGCCCAGATGGGAATTCCGTTATTTGCGCAATCTCCTTGAGCGTGATAAACGCTGGGAAGTCAACACGATACTGGGGCAATGGGCCGGCGGCAATCCCACCCTGGGTCCACGCGGAAACGGTCTCGGCAAGTTTCCCGGCAATGCTAATGATGTCTTGGCCCGTAAGCTCTTGTTTGGCTACCAGTTGATCATCATGGGAGATGTCTCCAAGGACGTGTTTGGCCCCAAGGAGCTAGTTTGGCTGAAACAATTTGTTCAGGTTAATGGTGGGGGAATGATTTTTATTGATGGTCGTATGGAGCGTTATTTCAGATACGCAGGAACCCCAGTTTATGATCTCTTGCCTGTGAAACTTGCTGCCATAGGCCAGACTGAAGTACGCAGCTTGGGTGCCCGGTTTCAGTTTCTGGGAGGAGGCGGGAGGAAAGGGCCTCTTATGCTGGATGATGACACCGCGGCGAACCTCAGGATATGGAATGATTTACCAGGACCGCGTTGGGTAGCCCGATCCGAGGCCCTGCCGGGAACCGAAACACTTTTGGATGTGGTTGATGGAGAAACAGTGGTTCCCGGTTTGGTCTTCCGTCGATATGGAGCTGGTCGAGTTCTTTATTCCGCTTTCGATGAATCCTGGCGCTGGCGACTGAATGT
>CAZAIZ010000002.1:5433-12123 GCA_964485275.1 uncultured Pedosphaera sp. | reverse complement strand
CTGGTCGAGTTCTTTATTCCGCTTTCGATGAATCCTGGCGCTGGCGACTGAATGTCGGGGACCTGCACCATCAGCAGTATTGGAATCAGATAGCCAAATGGATGATGGAACCGCCCTTTGCTGTGCAGGATCGGTATATCGCATTGGATTCAGGTCCTCACAGTTATGAAGTGGGGGAAACGGCCAAAATTCGCGTCCGTATTATGGATGAAAAATTGGCTGCGCTGCAGAATCTTAAAGTTGAAGCGTTCATTATCCGAGATGGAAGGGTTTTTGGTGTGGTGCCCTTGGAGAATGATCCGGAGTCACTCACCTTTCGGGGTGAAACAGCTCCTCTGGAGCCGGGGGATTATGAAGTACGCGTTCGTATCGCGGGGGTACCTGAAGGAGTAATTAAGGCCAGTACTGCCTTCACGGTTTCCTCAAATCCCTTTGGGGAACTCGGACGTCTGAGTTGTGATGAACTTTTACTCCGACAGATTGCCAAGGAATCGGGCGGTGAATATTACCGTGAGGAAGATATGAACCGGCTTATTGACGTGTTAGGGCCGGCGAGTGATCGGCGGGAGATTATTAGGGAAACCCAATTATGGCAAAGTTACTGGTGGTTTGTGCCAATCATGCTCCTGCTCACTGCTGAATGGATTTTACGCCGCGTAAAAGGGCTGGTGTGATCCTCCCGCCATTATGGGGGAGATATTAGTTTCTGATAAAAAACATCAAACCGGTTCTTTAGGATCAAGATTTGTATTAGCTGGTCCTGCGCTTGGGCGAAACGATGAAGGGTGTGGAGGTGTGGTTGGTCGGTTGTTTCAGTGTTTCTGCCCGCATACATCTGCAGTGCTCCTTGAAGATTCGCAGAGGCAATTGGGTTTTTCGGCAACAACGTGACTCCCGAGAGGAACATCATCCTCAACTAATCGGCAGGATTATCATCTATGGGGCGATAATGCTGGCCGAAGAAGGATTAGCCAATAATCAAGAGGCGTCATTCCTTCCCAAAAACTCCGAATGGGTGTAACTTTGCTGCAGAGGCAGTCACTACCTTTATGGGTTCAGAACTCGATCCATTCATTCGCGCCAAATTATTTGCATTTCGTGCACGTTTTCGTGGACTGGTATTTGTGCGGGGACTTTGTTCAGGGCTTCTGGCGTTCTTGGGTGGGTTATTGATCCTGTCTCTGACTGACTATTTTATTGTGATGGAGGATCGTACTCGATACGCCCTCAGCGGAGGGATGTATCTGGCAACTATCATAGTCATGTGGCTGGTCTGCATTCGACCTCTCTTGCGGGTTTTGGAAGAACGGGAACTGGCGGCAATGATGGAGCGCGAGGAGCCGCTGCTGAAATCCAAACTCCTCTCCGCAGTAGAGCTTTCGGAGGAAGAGGGGGAACGCGAATCAAAGCTCTTTCGCAAGCAGGCGCAAGAGGTGGTGATTGAGGATTTGCGTGGGCTGGAAATGGAACGACTCATGCCTGCAAAATTGGTGCAGACGTGGTTGGTTGCCGTTGCCTTGGTGATATTGATCACCGGATTAATGACGGCTTTCCAAGCAGGGCGTACGCTCCTGATGCGCGCATTGGTTCCGATGGCAAATATTGATCGCGTGTCCCGCAATAAGGTCTTGGTGCTAGCTCCGGAGGGAGGGAATGCGGCCGTGCCTGAGAATGACGAAATTCAAATTCGCATTCAGGTGCGGGGACCGAAAATTAAGGCACCGCCCTACCTGATGGCTGAACGACAGGATGAACGGGCACAAAAGGCCTTTTTTACGCGCGCCATTGATTCGGAGTCGGGGGATGAATACACGACCACCATTGCTGTAGAGTCAAAAAATATTACCTATCGTGTTCACGCGGGTGATGCGGTCAGTCGTCGCTACACACTGGAAAGCCGCGAGCGGCCCCAGGTGGTCCAGTACGAAAAAACCTACGTTTTTCCGGAGTATACCGGGCAGGATCCACGTACCGGCAAGGAGGATCATGGTAATTTGTCCGCGCTCGCAGATACAAAAGTTAAACTTACACTGCACCTCAACCAGTCTGTGCAAACTGCGGTGATGGATCATGTCACCGAGTCAGCCACAAACAAACTGGATTTCGTCCAGGGAACAGACTCAAAACAATGGCAATTGGAAATGCTCCTTTCGGAGAACGGTGCCTATAAGGTGCATCTCACAACGGCTGAAAAATTAAGCAATAAATCGCCTGTAGAATATTCCATTGAAGCTAATCCCGATTTGGTGCCCACAGTTGAACTGAGCCAGCCGGGTGCTGAATTGACCGTGCGGCCGGAGGATATCATTCCCATTGTTGGCGAAGTGAAGGATGACATCGGCTTGGCGCGATGGGAACAGCTCTTTAAGGTTAATCAAGCCGACTGGAAACCCATTCATACAAATCTCTACACCAAACCCCTCACCACCAATGCCATTGTTGAGTTCGATTGTGATTTACTTAAGCGTGAGGTCAAACCAGGTGATTTGGTTCTGACAAAACTTGCGGTAATAGATCGTAAGGGGAGTCGTACCGAGTCCCGGCCGGTCCGGGTCAAGGTGGATTCGGCACTGTTTGAGGCCAATCGCATTGCATCCCTGGTCGAACAGCGCCAATGGGTTGATCGATTGAAGCAGGCGACAATCAAGACCTTGGATTTCCACAAGGTATTGGCGAAGGATTTGGAGGACCTAATTTTACCGGGTAGGGACGCAGATCGTCGGGCCAAGGCAGATGAAGCTCTCTTGAAGCTTGATGAAGCAAAAAATGCCTGGGGCCAGATCTTGGGGACAATACCTGTGGAGGTACGTAAGGCACGGCCAGGGCGTGAAGCTTCGGGACTAAGGCTTATGGGGCGGATGGGAGTGCGGATGGAGGCAGACTGGTTCCCGCGTTCTCGGCTTCATTTGCTTCCCCTCCAAGGCATTGTGGTTAACCCGGGCGTTAAGGCACACTTCAAACATTTGCCGGTTGTCCTAAATAATATCCATTCAACAAATACGGGACTAGAGAGTACGGCGACTATCTGGCTTGCGGCAGACGAAGCTGCGGTGGCATTGGATTTGTTGGATTACATTCAACGAGCTGCAGAAAACATGCATCGGGTGGCGAAGGCGGACAAGGATACCGATGTTGAGGTTTGGACTCGTCTGGCGCGCCGCCAGGCAAGTGCAGGAAAGGAGCTGGATGTAGCAAAGGATGTGCTGAAGAAATTATCGGGTCGTTTGCCTGTGGATAAGCGGGAGGTGATTGATGTGCTGCATGAAGATCTGCAAAAAATCCATGAAACACTTTTAGCAAAACATGTGGAGGGAATAAACCCTGATAGGACTCTGCTCACAACGGGCCTTTTATGGAGTCAGGCTATTTCTGATTCACGTGACATACTCAGGCCGCTGACTCGCGAATTGGGGGAGGATGCTGCTCAGGCCAGGGGAAAACTTGAGGCATCCGTTGATAATACTGCTGGCTCTGTACTTCGCCTTACTCAAGCCTTGGAGTCAAACGAGCAGGCGAAGGCAAAACTTGCGAAAGCCAAGAAGGATGGTGAAAATGTGCTGGTGGCCCAGGCCGAAGTTAAAGTGACTAGCGAATTAATGGAGAAGGAATGGACTGTGGCTCAGGGACTTTTGCGGGGGCGTGCTAGTATGGAGGAATCAGGTAAGGCCAGTAATGCACTTTTTGTGAGTGACACCGCCCAGGCGGCGATTGCTTTGGGCGCGATTCGTGAAGGGATGGAGTCGGGGCGGGATCTGAAGGAGGTGAAGAAACAGCTGGAGGGGATTACTGAAGCACTGGTTGCCCTCGAGGCTGCCCACGAACTGGCTCTACTGGAGAATGCCGTCAAAAATCTCGCCAATCGGGAACGCTGGGAGCACAAAGCCACCGATGCCAATTCTCTTCGCCCGCGAGATTGGGGATGGCTTTCAAGGAGGTTGTCGCTTTCATCAAAAAAACTTCGTGCCGCAGGTCTTGCGGGAGAAGGCAAATTGAACGACCTTGTTAGGGGGGCTGCCGCCAAGGCTGTGGCCCGCGAAATGAATCAACGTCAGACCCAGGCTGGTTTTTTTGTCGAACCCAACGAAAATAAACCCTCAAATTAGAACATGACTATGAACCGAGGCATTATACTGATTATGGCAGGAACGGTACTTTTTACCGTTGCAACAGCGATTCAGGCCGAGCCGCCACGCACCCTGGTACCGGTCGCCGACCCTCTGGAGCAATTACACGGGAATCTTAAGGAAGCCCGTGATCAAGCGGCTGAGGATTTGGCTCAAGCTCGCAAGGCCCTTGAGATTGCCTCTCCGAAACTCTCTGAACGACTGGAGAACCTGGCCGAGGCAACGAAACGGATCGAAAAAGAAACAAACGAGGTGGCAGAAGCAGTCACCAAGGAAGAAAATCCAAAAATGGAGGAAGTTCGGGATCTTTTGGAACGACAGGAAAAAATCAACCGGCAGATTGAACAAGTGAAGGAGGCCCTGCGGCGGGATGCGAATGCGCAGGATATGAAACAGGAGGAGGGACGTGAACGGGCAAGGGACGCGGATGATGCGGTGGCCATGCTTGAAAAACCACCGCGAGATGCAAAAAACGCATTGGAGGAGTCCACAGCCAATAAAGCCTTCAAAGAGCAGCGAGCTTCGCTCGACACGGCAGTTCGTAATCAGAATGAGTTGGCTGCGGTTTTAGATCAACTGGCTGAACATTATGAGAACCTGGAGAACGGAGAAGGCGAAAAAACCCGGGCGGGTTTGCGTGAAAAAGAAGAAGAGTTGGGGATTAAGGAGGACCTCGATGAACAGTATGCCATGCTTGAGCAGTTGATGGCTTTGGCCAACAAACCTCCGGCAGAAGCTCTCAAGGAGCTTGAGCGAGAACTCAAGGAGAATCCCTTGATGCAGGAGGAGCTGAGCGAAATTGCTGAGACCAACTTGCAGGATGCAAAAAGAGATTTGAATGAGGTAAAGGCTGAGCAGCAGGAGTTGGCTGAATCTCTCAAACAACCCTTGGCAGAGGATCCTGAGCCTATTCCCTCGGTGCCTCAACCCGATCAGCTGGTAGAGGCAGCCAAAGCAATGGCTGAGGAAAGGTTGCCCATGATCGAAAAGGCAAACGAGGAAGCCGGTATCAAGATTGAAGAACCCATTAACAATGCGAGGCAGGCCCTTGAGGAAGCTGTGGAAAAAGGTATGGCTCAAGATGCCCAACCTGAGGACATGGCACCGGCCTTGAAGGAAGCTGCTGAACAACTTGCCAAGGGGGCTGAAGCAGCCGCCCAGAAAGCGAAAGAGGCTGATACAGCTGAAGCGCGTGAAGCGGCGGCTCAAGCCGAAATGGCAGCTCAAGAGGCCAAGGCAATGGCGGATGCCGCTCAAAATGCAAGGGAGATGGAGAAAGCGGCCAAGGCTTCCGAGGCAGAACAACTTGCCCAAATAGCCCAAGCCATGGCTGAGCAACAAGTGCCTCCAATACAAGCAAAGGCAAAGGAGGCCAAAGCCGATGCAGATCAGGCATTAAACGAGGCGAAGGATTCACTTCAACAGGCTGCTCAAAAAGGGAGAGAAGCTGCCAAAGCAAAGGGCGAACAGGTTGATCAGGAAATGAAGCAAATGGCAGAGTCCCTCAAGGATGCAGCCAATCAACTTGATAAGGCAGCCAAGGCTGCTGAACAGGCTGCGGCTAAAGCGGACACTCCGGAACAAAGACAGGCTGCGGAATCCGCAAAATCAGCAGCAGAGAAAGCGGCAAAACAGGCTGAGCAAATGGCTCAACAGGCCGCAGATGGAAAAGCACCGAATACCGAACAGGCGATGCAGATGGAAGAAGCCATGGCCGAGCAGTCCGACAAGCCCACGCGCAATGAAGCAGCTGAAAACCAGATGGATTTGGCCGAGCAGGCTCAGAAGGCTTCAGCCGAGATTGCCCGGGCCGCGCGTCATGAAGAGCGATTGGGAAATGAGCGTGCACAGGCTTTGAAAGAAGCCGGCGAAAAAACGCAGGAGACTGCCAGGCAACAGGCTGAGAATGCCGAGCAAATCCAAAATAAACCGCAGGAACAGGAGGCTGCGCAAAAGGATGCCGAGGCTGCTGCCCAGCAATTGGGCGAGCAGGAGCAGGAGATTGATCAAGCCATGAAAAAGCCGCAGGGCAATCCTGCATCGGAGCAATCCAAGAGCAATTCTGAACCAGAGGAGCCGTCTCAAATTGCTGACCGGGCACGGGAGTTGGCCAATGAAACGGTGCCGAAGTTGGAACAAAAAAATCAGGAAGCCCAGACTGAGGCTGAACAGGAACTAAAGGAAGCCAGAGAGAATTTAAATGAGGCGGCCAAAAAGGCTGATGAAGCTGCCCAGCTGGAAAAAGAGGGCAAACAGGAGGAGGCTGGGAAGAAAATGGAGGAGTCCTCCAAAAAGTTTGAAGAGGCTGCGAAAAAATTTGAGGAAGCGGCCAAGAAAGCTGAACAAAAAGCCATGGAGAGTGCCCAGAACCCCGAACAGGAAAAAGTTTCCTTGGAGGTGCAAAAAGAAGCTTCAGGGGCCTGCAAGGCTTGTCAGGGGTTGGGCAAGAACGCCAAGAAAGCCGGAGAGTCAAATAAATCAGGCAGTAAACCCGGAGAGGGCAGCAAGCCTGGAGAGGGCAGCAAGCCTGGAGAGGGCAGCAAGCCTGGAGAGGGCAGCAAGCCTG
>CAZAIZ010000002.1:0-5333 GCA_964485275.1 uncultured Pedosphaera sp. | reverse complement strand
AGCCTGGACAAGGCAGCAAACCTGGACAAGGCAGCAAACCTGGACAAGGCAGCAAGCCCGGACAAGGCAGCAAGCCCGGACAAGGCGGCAAGCCTGGACAAGGTGGCAAGCCTGGACAAGGCCAGTCAAAATCCAATAAGGCGGTTTCTGAATGGAAGGCTCGGGCTCTGGACCAATTGGACGCGGCCTTGAATCAGCCCCAACCATTGGCCCGTCCCCAACAGGCAGGCAAACCCGGACAAGGCAGTAAACCTGGAGAGGGCAGTAAACCTGAAGAGGGCAGTAAACCTGGAGAGGGCAGTAAACCTGGAGAGGGCAGTAAACCCGGAGAGGGCAGTAAACCCGGAGAGGGCGGTAAACCCGGAGAGGGCGGCAAACCCGGACAAGGCGGCAAACCCGGACAAGGCGGCAAACCCGGACAAGGCGGCAAACCCGGACAAGGCGGTGGGGAGGGGAGCGCGGCGCAGCAAGCGAACGAGGCTTTAAAGGAAGCGGTAATGCAACAGGTACAGGCCATGCGTCAGGCGCGTGCGGCAGGGCTGAGGCCTGGCGAAAAGCAGATGGATACAGGCCGCCCTAACCCGGAAGGCGGTAATCAAAACCAAGAGCTGTCGGTAAATGATCCTGGCGAAATAGGTGAATTGCCCAATCTCAAGAGCATGACAAAAGTGGACTGGGGAAGGCTTCCCCCCAAGGTGGCCAAAAAATTACTCGAGAACAATCGGGAAGGTATGTCCCCGGAATTTCGCGAGCGAATCATCAGTTACTTGACCGAGGTCGCCAAGCGCTCGCGTAAAAAATCTGATTCAGTGCCGCAGAAAAAGTAAGCGGTGCTTCTCCTTGAATTTCGCTGGTCCATAGGCCTTATCTCAGACTGCCCTTTTCTTGGGCTCCGCATTGCGAAACTCACGATGCGTGGTATCTTGTATTAGATCAATACAGTCCCTCAAAGGAAAAGTAAGGGGTTCTTTATGACTAGACGAAAATTACTCGGAGTGATGGCTGGTCTACCTTTTTGGGGTGTGGCCCAAGCGGCCAATACAAAGAGTGGACCGGTCGATAAGGCGATGGAACGGGGGGCGGATTATTTGTTTACTTCGCAGCAACCCAACGGGGCATTATCCGGGTCTAGAGCCGATACAATGACTGCTCTGGGTATCATGGCCTTGGCTTCCATGGGGCATCAACCCACCGATCCGGGGAAATACGGTCAGGTCCTGCGGAAAGCCCTGGGATTTATATTACGCGAACAACCCCCTCGTATTTTTAATAACAATCCAAATTTGGTTTATTTCGGCACGAGCAACGGGATGTATGAGCATGGGATCACGACATTGTGTCTCACCGAAATGTTGGGCATGGGCGTAGGCAAAAAACAGGAGACAAGATTGCGGGAGGTTTGCCGGAAGGCTTTGAATCTAATTCTCTGGTCACAGAGTCGCCCGAAAAGTCCGATATTACGTGGAGGTTGGCGATATCGTCCGGCTTCGCAGTCTTCAGACTTGTCCATAACTGCATGGCAACTATTGGCCTTGCGCTCAGGTAAGGGAGCGGGAATGGATGTGCCTAAGGATGCCATTGATTCGGCAGTGCGCTATCTCAAGCGCAGTTACTATTCTCGAGGCGGGGTAAAGGGCTGTGCCTATACGCCAGGTCAGTCTCCTTCATTGGCTATGGCGGCAGCGGGACTGCTAAGTTTGCAGATTTGTGGTGAGTATGATTCTCCGGAAGCTCATGGGAGCGCAGAGTGGTTAAGCAGACAGAATGCAATTGGCGGTGGCCACTTTTATTACAGCATCTATTATTATTCGCAAGCCATGCAAAAACGGGGAGGGGATGTGGCTACAAAGGCCCGGGAGGTCGTTGAAAAAGCATTGCTAAAAAAACAGCAAAAAAATGGTTCGTGGAGTGGTAATCACGGGCCCATCTACTGTACATCCATGGCGATGCTCAGTCTTTCTGTGAAGTATTACTATCTGCCAATATACCAGCACTAGGGCGGTTTGTTGATTCCAATTGAGGTTCTCAGGTTGAATTTTCTCCGGGCGCTCTGGAATTTGTCTTGGAATATCTTTTTCGCCTAAGTGATTATATGGAATTGTTGTTTACCTGTTTTCAGTTCACTATTCTCTCGCTACCGGGGCATTGAATTTGTTTTGGGAGCGAGAACTCCAATCAATAAAACTTGGCTAGATTGAATATATCCCGTCGACAGGCTTTGATAGGACTGGGTGCCGTGCCGTTCTGCGTGAGTGCCGCCGCCCCCAAGAAAACCCGTGTCGAGGTTGCCTCTGACCGGGCAGCTGCATTTTTACTTGGTAAGCAGGAGGCCAACGGCACTTTTAATGACCCCGAGGCGCGCCGATCGGCACAGCAGAGTTATGCGATGACAGCTCTCAGTGTTCTGGCTTTGGCATCTATCGGGCATCAGCTTACTGATCCGGGCAAGGTGGGTTCGGCACTTAACCGGGCGCTAAATTTTATTCTGCGACAAGATCCTGAGCGGGGAGAGTACGAGTATTTTGGTGCCGATGGGTCGCGAATGTATGGTCATGGTATTACTACATTATGCCTCACTGAAATGATGGGCATGAGCGTAAGTAAATCACAGGAGAGGCGATTGCGTACGGTTGCCCAGAAAGCGATAAATTTGATTCTATCCTCACAAAAGGTAAACAAAAGCAACCCCAAGCATAGGGGAGGATGGCGATATAAGCCTGCCTCACACGATTCGGATCTTTCCATTACTGTTTGGCAGTTGATGGCTCTACGATCGGCAAAAAATGCAGGGCTGGATGTACCGAAGGAGTCGATAGATGAGGCAGTACGGTACCTAAAGCGCAGTTATTTTTCTCCCCGGGATGGCCGGGGGATGCCGGTTAATATGCGAAGCGGATGTGGGTACCTGCCCGGCCAACCACCGGAATTTTCCACGGCTGCGGCCGGGTTGCTTAGCCTACAGGTCTGTGGCGAATATGATGCGCCCGAGGTTCGTGGCAGTGTCGCTTGGCTGGCTAGACAGCAGGTAAAACCACGCAACATCCAATGGTTTTATTACGGGATTTACTACTACTCTCAAGGAATGCGCAAACGGGAAAAAGCTGTGGCAAACCGGGCCAAAGAAACCACCGAAGAGGTGCTTCTGAAGCTCCAACAGGCTGATGGTTCTTGGATAGGTTTGGATGGGATGGAACGTGGGGCCGGCCGGATATATTGCACAGCTCTGGCCTTGCTAAGCCTATCGGTACAGAATCATTTTTTACCGATTTACCAGCATTAAGTCTGGTAATTATTGGGGAATATCCGGCTTATTGAGCTTGCCGATGGCTGAAGAAATGAAAACCAAACTGGCGGCGGCGGGCTTGGAGGCTAATCGAAAAGCCGATGAGCCGTGTACGATAGTGATTTTTGGAGCGAGCGGGGATCTCACTGCGCGAAAATTAATACCGGCGTTGTATCATTTATACGTCGATGGACAAATGCCCGAGTCATTTCGTGTGGTGGGTTTTGCTCGCCGTGAAAAAACTGATGAAAGTTGGTGCAATGAGATGCGCGAGAGCTTGGAGAAGTACTCACGGACAAAAAATGTGGATGAGGAGAAATGGAACTCATTCGCTGTAAATCTTTCCTATCACCGAGGTGATCTAACTGAAGCAGAAGCCTACACCCGGCTGAGGGATCGTCTCCAAGGGTATGAAAGCGAAGAGTTAAAAAGAAATCTAGTCTTCTATCTTGCCATCTCTCCGAGTTTGTTTGGTGAAGTTGTTGATCAACTTCACGCAACACAATTATTGCAGCGGTGGGAAGAAGGGGATGAATACTGGCAGCGTGTGGTGGTCGAGAAGCCTTTTGGGCACGATTTACAATCTGCCAAGGTGTTGAACAATCATCTGCTTCGTCATGCGCGTGAGCGTCAGATCTTCCGTATCGACCATTATCTCGGCAAGGAAACGGTGCAGAACATCATGATGTTCCGTTTTTCCAATGCCATTTTCGAGCAGCTATGGAATCGGGAAGCGATTGAGCACGTTCAGATTACCGTGGGAGAAACCGTTGGAGTGGGCAGCCGCGGTGGGTATTTTGAGGAGTCGGGCACAATTCGTGACATGGTGCAAAACCATCTGCTACAAATCCTTTCACTAGTTGCCATGGAGCCTCCTCCGTCTCTGGCTGCAGAGGATGTGCGGGGGGAGAAGGTTAAGGCACTTAAATCCATTCGTTCCATGAGCCCGGAGAATGTTGCCAAGCAGGTTGTAAGAGGCCAGTACTTTGCCGGAACGGTTAACGATGAAAGTCGGAAAGGTTACCGGCAGGAGGAAAAGGTGTCTCCGGAAAGCAACGTGGAAACTTATGTGGCACTCAAGCTCTTCATTGATAACTGGCGTTGGAGTGGAGTGCCGTTTTATCTGCGTACGGGCAAGAATCTGCCTCTGCGGGCAAGTGAGGTGCGAATCCAGTTTCGGCCGACTCCTAATGTGCTTTTTGCTGCAAAAGGAGACCTCGATTTAATGCCCAATGCGATCACCTTAAGACTGCAGCCCGACGAAGGAATTTCCCTCCGGTTTAATGGCAAGGTGCCTGGTAACAGTATTACCTCAAGGCCGGTGCGGATGCACTTTGGATACGATTCTGAATTTGGTGCCTATACTCCTGAAGCTTATGAAAGGCTCTTGCTGGAGGCAATGGCTGGCGACTCAACACTTTTTATTCGTCGGGACGAGGTGGAAACGGCCTGGCAGATTGTGGATGATATTCGTGCTGCCTGGGGAGACAAGCCGCTTACCAACCGGGAATTTTATGCCGCGGGCACCTGGGGGCCAATGGCAGCAGAGGACCTTTTGGCTAATGACCAGTACATGTGGCATGACCCCCAGCCCGCCAAATGAATTACACTTTGCGGCACTTTGACGACTCTGAATCATTGGCTGAAGCCGCGGCTCAGCGCTGGCATGAGGTATTGGTTCAGCGTGACCGACCAAATTCCTTTACTGTGGCACTTTCAGGAGGGCGCACTCCCAAGGCATTATACAAGGTCTTTGCGGCCAAGGCCGTAGGTGTACAGCTCGATAATGTGCATTTCTTTTGGGGGGATGAAAGAGTAGTGCCTCCTACTGATGAGGAAAGTAATTACAAACTTGCAGCCGGCCCTCTGTTTCAGGAATTGAAGATTCCAGAGACTCAAATCCACCGTGTTCAGACTGAGCAGGATGAAACTTTTGCCGTGCAACAGGCCGAAAGTGAGATTTGTCGTGTGGCGGAGCTGGATGCTTCCGGGCACCCGGTTCTGGATCTGGTTTTTCTGGGGATGGGGGAGGATGGTCATGTGGCGTCGC
>CAZAIZ010000001.1:0-31009 GCA_964485275.1 uncultured Pedosphaera sp. | reverse complement strand
CTGCCGGAGCTTCTTCTGCCGGAGCTTCTTCTGCCGGAGCTTCTTCTGCCGGAGCCTCTTGGCAATCAGCTGATGATTTATTGCCCTTCAGCAGTTCACAAGAACCGCCTGCTCCTTCTATTGCCTTTTGAGCTGATTCACTGAAAGCATGCGCCTTAACATATAGTTTTTTCTCAAGCTTACCATTGCCAAGAATTTTCACCGCAACTTCACCTCTCCCATTAGCAAGCCCTGCTGCCTTTATGGTCGTTACATCCACTGTTGCATCGGCATCAAAATTCTCCTGCAAATCCGAAAGGTTAACCGGAACATATTCGGTACGAAAACGGGCATTGTTAAAACCGCGCTTGGGTATTCGACGAATATAGGGCATTTGCCCTCCCTCAAAAGTCGCCCGGGTACTGCTACCTGCCCGGGAACCTTGCCCTTTATGTCCCCGGGTACTGGTCTTACCTCGCCCGCTGCCAGGTCCACGCCCCACCCGTTTGCGACGTTTCTTGGCTCCTCGATTTGGTTTTATGTCGTGTAAACGCATGAAAATTCCTCCGTCGTAAATACTCAAATTATTTATCGCGACCAGCCATTACATCCTCACGCCGGCGCAACCGCTGCAATGCCTGTAAAGCCGCTTTCGCCACATTGGCCGGATTCTTTGATCCAAGGGACTTACTTAGTACATCACGTACTCCGGCACTTTCAAGAACGGCTCGAACAGTTTTGCCCGCGATGATACCAGTACCGGGCGAAGCTGGACGGAGTAGTACACGTGCCCCGTCATATATCGAGTAGACCTCGTGAGGCAGCGTAGCCCCATGGAGAGAAACACTGACCATGTTCCGGCGGGCCACCTCGGTGCCCTTGACAATACAGGAAATCACCTCACGGGCCTTACCCGTGCCAAGCCCCACCTTGCCATCTTTATCCCCTACCACCACCAAAGCACTAAACCCAAAACGGCGACCACCTTTGACCACCTTACTGGATCGGTTAATGTGAATCACCTTCTCAACAATACCATCGTCCTCCTTCTGCGGCCCACGCGCTCCTCGGTTATTGCCTCTCCGACCGCGCTGCTGTCTCCCCCCGCGTTGACCACCACCAGGAGAATCGTTCCCTGAAAGTTCTTTATTCCCTTCGGTCGATGCCGCAGTCTCTGAAACCTTTTCAGTTGCCTCCTCAACAGAAGGGGCTTCTTTGGCAGCCTGACCCTCGGGGGGGGTTACAGTCTCTGCTGTCTGGGTTGTCTGATTATCCTGTTGTTCTTCGTCTGCCACGGTATTCGTCTTTCCGTTCTAATTAAAATTTGAGCCCTCCACCACGTGCGGCGTTGGCCAAAATATCAATCTTGCCTCCTTTGACATATCGCGAGCCACTTCGGTCAAATACTACTTCAGTAATCCCCACCCCTTTTGCAGCTTCTGCTGCGGCCTTACCAATTTGCTCTGCAGCCGTCTTATTGGCTGTTAGTTTTTCGCGATCGGCCTGTGCCTTGTGGCGAGTGGAGGCAGAGGCCAAAGTCTGACCCTTTTCATCATCCACAAATTGCACATAAATATTTCTCTCAGTAAAACGCACGCTCATCCGGGGACGATCAGAAGTGCCCTTTACCTTATTCCGAATTCGAAAGCGCCGCTTTTGCTCCGTCTTACGTTTTACTTCAGGTCTCATCGTTTGATTTCAGAAGTTAAATTATTGCACCTGCTTACCTTGTTTGCGCACCACCTGCTCATCAGAATAACGCACGCCCTTGCCCTTATAGGGTTCAACCGGGTAGTAAGAGCGCACTTCTGCAGCCACCTTTCCCACTACCGCTTTGTCAGCACCCTCAATGGTAATATTGGTATTATTCTCGATACTCACATTGATACCGACAGGAATCTCGTGATTAATTTCATGCGAGTAACCCAAATTAAGGTTCAGCATCTGTCCATTCACAGCTGCCTTGAAGCCTACACCGTGAATTTCAAGTTTCTTCACAAAACTCTTCTCAACCCCAATAACCATGTTATTTATCAGGGACCGGGCCAGCCCATGCATGGCCTTCGCCCGCTTTTCGTCGCTTTCACGAGTTACCACAATTTGATTGTCCTCAAGCTTGGCCTCGGTCAATTCCGGTAAATCCAACTGCAGTTTCCCCTTTGGTCCTTCCACAGAAACCGTGCGATCACTGATCGCAACTTTCACAGTATCAGGTACTATTACGGGCATTTTTCCAATTCGCGACATCGTAATTCCTTTCTACCAGACGTGGGCCAAGACCTCCCCACCCACCTTCTGTTCGCGAGCTTCTTGCCCGGTTAGCAGACCTTTCGGGGTACTGATGATGGCCACTCCTAACCCACCCAGTACACGGGGTATTTCATTCACTCCCACATATTGGCGCAGCCCAGGTTTGCTAACCCGCTTGATTCCCTCAATCACTCCCTTACGGGCCTTAAATTTCAAATTAATCTGTAATTGTTTTTTGGTTTCCTCAACCACCGAATAGTCACTGATAAAGCCTTCCTGCTTTAGAATTCGAGCAACGTTCTCCTTCAACTTGGAGTGGCGAATTAACACCTGGGGTTTTAACGCCTTATTGGCGTTACGAATAATGGTCAACATGTCGGCTACCGTATCCATTTTACCAGCTCGCTTTAGTTACTCCTGGAATCAGTCCACTCACTGCGGCCTCCCTGAAGGCAATACGTGAGAGTCCAAATTTGCGAATAAAACCGTGTCGGCGACCAGTGAGTTCACACCTGTTAACCACCCTCACCGGACAAGCGTTGCGAGGCAATTGTGAAAGTGACTCATAATCTCCAGCTGCCTTGAGCTCCGCACGCCTGACTGCGTACTTGGCAACTGTTCGTTGCTTTTTCTTATTACGCGCGATCCACGATTTTTTTGCCATAAATTATCCTTACTTTTTCGCGAAGGGCATCCCCAACTTGGTGAGTAAATCCTTTGCTTCTTCGTTTGTTTTGGCGGTAGTTACAATGGTGATATCCATACCTTGAGTCCGCTTTACCTTATCCAGTTCAACCTCAGGAAAAATGGATTGGTCACTCACTCCCATGGAATAATTTCCACTGCCATCAAAACCCCGGGGGCTAATGCCGCGAAAATCACGAATTCGGGGCAAAGCCGCGGTGGTTAGGCGATCAAGAAACTCCCACATCACTTCACGACGCAGTGTAACATGACAACCAATTGCCTGACCTATTCTAAGCTTGAAGTTGGAAACTGCTTTACGTGCTTTATCAATAACGGGTTTGCGACCGGTTATTGTGCTCATGTCCTTAACTGCATCATCCAGAGCAGACTTCTCCAAGGTTGCGTCCACTCCCATGCGGACAACAATTTTTTCAATGGTTGGGACCTGATGCAAATTTTTATACTGCCGTTCGCTCTGCAGGACTGGCTTTACCTGCTCCTGATATTTTTTTTGAAGTCGTGGTTTCATTGATAGCTTGTTATTCGGATTCTACGACTTTCGACTTTTTTGTTTTTCCATCTGAAGCCTTTGCAGCCTTTTCTTCTGGTGACGACTTTGCTTTGCTGCCTTGGCGTTCATCCCATCTACTCTGCTTCATGACATTGGACACATGAACCGTCGGATTAAGATAAAGCTTGGTGCCGTTCGGAAATTCCTGGCTTCTACGCTGATGCTTGATGATCTTTTCGCTGTCGTCCAAACCTTCAATCTCAATTTCAACCCGGTTGGATTCGCGTAACAACCGTATCACCTTTCCGTTCCTCTCAGCATGTTCACCGGATAAAATATATACCTCGTCGTCCTTTTGAATTCGTCTCTCTTTTTTTGCACTCATTACAGAACCTCCGGGGCTAAAGAGATGATTTTCATGAACTTTTTTTGTTCCCTTAATTCACGAGCAACAGGGCCAAAAATTCGTGTCCCACGAGGAGTCCCTTCCTTGTCTATAATCACCACAGCGTTGTTGTCAAAACGCAGGTATGACCCATCAGCACGACGAATGGCTTTACGTGTCCTAACAACCACCGCGTCTACCACTTCACTTTTTTTCACAGTACCGTCTGGAGCCGCTTCCTTGATATGCGCCTTCACAATATCACCTATTTCGCCGAACCGCTTGGCTTCGCCAAGCACACCAATTATAGCCGCACGTTTTGCTCCCGTGTTATCGGCCACATCACAAACTGAACGTAACTGCAACATTTCTTAAATCCCTACGGTCCTAATTAGTTTCCGACAACCTCTATCAATTCCCAGCGTTTAAGCTTGGAAAGCGGCCTGCACTCCTGAATACGGACCGCATCCCCAATCTTTGCCGCGTTCTGCTCGTCATGGGCGTAAAACTTTTTGTAACGCGTTACCACCTTCTTATACAGAGGATGACGAATTCGGTGCTTCACCTTAACCACTATGGTCTTATCAGATTTATTCGAGACCACTTCGCCCTGTCTCTGCTTACGGTGTTTCTCTGTCGTTTCACTCATGCTTTGATCAAATTAGATTCAACTATGTGGCGGCGTTTTCTCCGGAGGTTGCAGCTATCTCAACTCCACTATCCAGAGTAGCCTTTGCAGCCTTCTTTCTAGCATTCAAGGCAGTCTCAACACGGGCGATATCCTTGCGCAGCTGCCCTATCCGGTGAGATTTCTCCAGAGTCCCAATCGATTTCTGTAGATTCAAATTAAACAACTCCTGCCGGAGATCTCGCCCTTTGACCTGCAGCTCCACTGGGGGCATCTCTACAATTTCGCTCATCTTCATAGCTAGCGCTTAATCATTCTGGTTTTAATCGGCAATTTTGCAGCGGCAAGGGCCAACGCCTCCTTAGCAAGACTCTCGCTCACTCCCGAAATTTCAAAAAGCATGGTTGCTGGACGCACTACCGCCACCCACCCCTCCACGGCTGCCTTACCTTTACCCATCCGTACTTCCAATGGTTTCTTGGTGTACGATTTCTGGGGAAAAATCCGAATCCAAACTTTACCACGCCGTTTCATTTTACGCGTAATAGTTTGACGGCAAGCTTCGATTTGACGGGTGGTAATCCAAGCCCGATCAAGTGCCTGCAAACCATACTCACCAAAAGATACATCCGAGCCTCTCCAAGCAATGCCCGCACGACTACCTCGATGCATCTTGCGGTATTTTACTCGTGCTGGAATTTCATTTGCCATGAATCTTTTCTTTCGCTTACTTGCTCTCTACTGCACCTGTCTCAATCACTTCTTCTGCCCTGTTGGAAGGTTTATCCTCACCTGTACAAACCCAACACTTAATACCGAGTATACCGGCCTTGGTTTTGGCTTCGGTGAAGCCATAATCAATATTTGCCCGTAATGTATGAAGAGGCACCCTTCCTTCTAGATACTGTTCGGTTCGCGCAATTTCCGAGCCACCAAGCCGACCGGCACACCGAATTCGAATTCCTTCGGCCCCAAAATCCATGGCCATTTGAACCGACCGCTTCATGGCGCGACGAAAGGCTATACGTCGTTCGAGTTGTTGGGCCACATTCTCAGCAACTAGTTGGGCATCAATTTCCGGCTTACGAATCTCTTGTATATCCACATAAACCTCTTTGCCGGTCATGCGGGCGAGTTGCTCCTTAATTTTATCGATCTCAGCTCCACGTCGACCAATCACAACACCCGGACGAGCCGTTAGAATCTTTATACGCACTCGCTGGGTAGCACGTTCAATCAGAATCTTGGTCACGGCTGCACCAGAAAGTTTGCTTTTTAACAGCTCACGAATCGCCCGGTCTTCAGCAAGAAAACAAGCAAAGCCTTTCTTGTCTGAGTACCATTTAGAAGCCCAGTCCTTATTCACTGCCAGACGGAGCCCGATTGGATTAGATTTATTTCCCATTTTGTTTACTCATCAGAAAGTGTGATTCGAATATGGCTAGTCCGCTTGATAATAGGTGTGCCACCACCTCGGGCCCGAGTACGCCAACGACGCAGTGGGGTCCCTGCTCCGGTCATGGCTTCCTTGATGACAAGAGTGTCTGCAGCCAATTTATTCTCCGAATCCAGATATTCCTCCAAACGCACAAGCTCTGCTTTCAAATGACGATACTTGCGCGCCAATGTACCCTTGTCGGTGGTTTTGTTATTTATCTTTTCCTTAATTTCAGCCACACGATTCTGTACGTCTGCCTCATTCCAATTGGCACTGATGTGCTCTGCATCTGCAATAGCTGTATTCAGGGTCTGAGAAACGAGCTGTGCAGACTTTCTGGGAATATTGGCCAGCACCGCTTTTGCCCGTGCCACCGGCAAGCCCGATATTTGGCGCGTGACCTCGCGAACCTTTTTCGGCGACATCCGTACATTGCGGCTTGTGGAGGTAATCTTCATACTACTTAACTTCTCGTTTCACATGAGCACTGTGGCCTTTAAACTGTCGGGTTGGAGAAAACTCACCGAGCTTGTGCCCTACCATGTTTTCACTCACATACACGGGCAAAAATGCTCTCCCATTGTGCACGTTAAACGTAAGTCCGACGAATTCAGGCATAATAGTACTTCTTCGAGACCAGGTCTTGATCGGCTTGGAGGAGCCACTCTCCTTGGCCTTCATCACCTTGCCCTGAAGTTTAGCATCGGTGTAGAAACCCTTTTTTATTGAACGTGCCATGCTTGCTTACTTCCGTTTCATCGGCCGTCCATCACGACGAACGAGAATAAATTTGTTTGAGTATTTCTTCTTGGAACGAGTCTTGTATCCCTTGGTAATTACACCCCAAGGAGTTACAGGATGCCCTCCACCGGAGGTCTTGGCTTCACCGCCACCCATCGGGTGATCCACGGGATTCTTCGCCACTGCACGAGTAATTCCTCGTCGCCCTCGATGGCGGGTGTTGCCCGCCTTGCCGATCACCTGTTTTTCATGATCCGCGTTACCAACCACACCAACAGTAGCCCAGCAACTCGCGTTTACTCGACGAATCTCACCCGAAGGCAGTTTTATTTGTGCGTAATTTTTATCACTCGCCATCACTGTAGCTGAACTTCCAGCTGCACGAACGATCTGACCCCCTTTGCCTTGGGAGAGTTCGATATTATGAATGACCGTCCCGGGAGGAATGTTGCTTAAAGGCAAAGCATTGCCGGGTTCAGGCTCCGCATCCGGCCCACTAAAAATCTTACCGCCCACTTCCATTCCCTTGGCTGCAATAACATAACGCTTCTCTTGATCAGCGTATTCCACAAGCGCTATTCGCGCAGAACGAATGGGGTCATATTCTATGGCGATCACCTTGCCTTCCACGGTGGCACCAGGCCCGTATTTATCCCGCGCAAAGCGGCGGCGGAAATCGACATTTCTAATCTTCTGTTTTGCCCCGCCTCCCAGTCCCCGCATGGTGATATGCCCATCACTATTGCGACCACCGGTCTTCTTCTTGGTCTTTACCAGAGATTTCTCGGGCTTGGTTTTCGTGATCTCCTCAAAGGTCGATCGCTTAATGTAGCGTTGCGAGGGAGTCACTGGCTTGTAGGAACGGATAGGCATATTAAATTCTCCTTACAAGAGTTCGATTTCCCCCTCCTTGAGAGTAATCACAGCCTTCTTTCGCTCTGCTGTGCTACCGGCCATCTTGGTGCGAGCACGTTTGGTTCTTCCAATCATCCGGGCGGTGTTTACCGACGCCACTTTAACCTTTGGAAACATTTCCTCAACCGCCTGCCGGATCTGGTGTTTATTAGCACGCACATCCACCTGCAGTGTGTATTTACGGGCCACTTCTTCTTTCATCCCCTTTGACCGCCGGCTATTGAAGAGGTCCTTCAAGTGCTGCGTTTTCTCAGTGTCGATCAAACCCTTGATTACAGTAAATGAATTCATTGGTCTTTGGTCGGGTTAAGTCGGGCAGCCACTTTTTCAAGACCATCCTTGGAAATAATTATTACGTCTGGTCGCAGTACTTCATAGGTATTCAGACAATCAGCCTCGACCAGCTGAACCAACGGAATATTACGGGCTGCCAAGGAAAGGTTACCGTCGGCTTCGCCAGTGACGAGCAGGACGGTACCCTTTGGTGCAAGCGCCTCAATTTGCGCGTGCAAATCCTTGGTTTTGTGAGATTCAAGTTTTAGACTGTCTACCACTACTATTTCGTCATCCTTGATGCGCTCACTAAGAGCCTTGCGCAGGGCAAGTTGACGAGTTTTTGTATTAACCTTTTTGCAATAGTCACGCGGATGTGGTCCGTGCGCAACACCACCCCCCGAAAAAATATTGGTACGACGCGAACCTGTACGTGCTCGCCCTGTACCCTTTTGCCGCCATGGCTTTTTACCTGTCCCACTGACCTCTCCACGGTCCTTGGTTTTGGCTGTCCCACTTCTTTGAGCAGCCATGTGGGCAACAACTGCATCGTGGACCGCCTGATTGCCTTTACTGCCTTCAATCATCTCGAAGCCGACAGCAACCTTGCCAGAGGCATCGCCGGAAAGTGTTTTTACATCAAGTTCCATGTCATCCTACCTCATTACACCTTCGCCGGCTTAGTGCGTTTGATTGCCTGACGAATGACCACATAGTCACCCTTAGAACCAGGAATCGCTCCTTTAATCAGGAGTACGTTATCCTCTTCACGCACCTGAATGATTTCCAAATTCTGTACCGTACGTCGTTCTTGTCCCATATGACCCGGCATTTTCTTTCCCTTATCAACCCAACCAGGCGTCGCACAGGCACCAATACCACCAGGGCGTCGAGTAAAACCACCGTGGCCATGACTCGCGGGACCACCTCCGAAGTTCCAACGTTTCATGACTCCCTGAAAGCCCCGTCCCTTGGTGTCGGCAATGGCATCCACATAATCGCCGACCTCGAATACCGACAAAGGCACGACATCACCCGCTTTCACTTCGAGTGAAAAATCACGGAATTCCTTGATTAGTTTCGTGACCTGACTGCCATGCTTCTCAAAATGTACCCTTAAAGGCTTGGCCGTGCGCTTGGCAGGCTTAGCCTGGTCATCGTATCCCAGCTGCACTGCATTATAGCCGTCAGGTCCCTCGTCGTTTTTGATCTGCACAACACGGTTCGGCCCAGCATGCACCACAGTAACGCACACAGCTTTGCCGTCTGCATCAAACACGCGCGTTTGCCCCAGTTTTTTTCCTATCAGACCGATCATTTCCCTAAAAAATCTTGATGTTAATATCCACCCCAGCCGGCAAATTGAGCTTCTTAAGCTCATCAACTGTAGCGGGGGTGGGCTCCATAATATCAATCAAGCGCTTATGAGTACGCTGTTCAAAGGTTTCCTGACTCTTTTTGTTCACGTGCGGCGAACGAGTCATGGTGAAACGCTCCCGACGCGTCGGCAAAGGAATAGGGCCTGCAACACGACTACCGGTCCGCTTAACCGTCTCCACAATCTCTGTAGACGACCGGTCCAAAACGCGGTGATCAAACCCCTTTAGCCGTATTCGAATTTGTTGTCCTGCTGGCATGCTCTGGTTTCCTTACTTTCTGGCCTTATCTAAAATTTCCTCAGAGATCGAGTTGGGTACCTGCTCAAAAGTATCCGGCTCCATTGAATAGGAAGCTCGACCACTGGAAAGGGAGCGGATATCAGTGGCATAGCCAAACATCGTTGCTAAAGGTATCTTTGCTGTAATTACGGTTCCCGAATTTTTTGTGTCAATGCTTTGCACCACTCCCCGGCGCCGATTCATGTCACCAATAATATCACCCTGATATTCGCTAGGCGTGGTAGATTCTACCTTCATCATTGGCTCTAATAAAACTGCTCTGGCCTTGCTTACAGCCTCTTTCATCGCCAGGATGCCGGCCATTTTGAAAGCAATTTCACTCGAATCCACTTCGTGGTAGGAGCCATCTATGATGGCCACCTTAAGGTCGATCATCTCATACCCTGCCAGCACACCGCTTTGAATCGTTTCCTGAATACCTTTCTCCACCGCCGGAATGTATTCGCGGGGAATTGCGCCACCTACAATTTTGCTTTCAATCTCCACACCGGCACCACACTCATTTGGTTCAATGGTAATTGTAGCATCGCCGTACTGACCACGACCACCAGACTGTTTCTTGAACAAACCACGTCCTTCAGCCGAAACAGTTATCGTTTCACGATAGGCAATCTGAGGAGCCCCCGCCTGCGCTTCAACCTTAAACTCGCGGAACAACCGATCGCGGATAATTTCAAGATGCAACTCTCCCATTCCGGCTATCAAAGTCTGCCCGGTCTCCTGATCAGTATAGCAGTTAAAAGTAGGATCTTCTTCAGACAGAGCTTGTAGTCCCGCTCCCATCTTTTCTTGATCGGCCTTGGTATCGGGCTCAATGGCCATGGAAATCACTGGCTCAGGAAATGTCGGCGGCTCAAGGCAAACATCTATGTCCGGTGTACAGAGGGTATCACCTGTAGTTATATTACGGATACCTACCAAGGCAGCAATATCCCCCGCATAAACCGTCTCAACATTCTCCTGTTTATCGGCCTGAATCATCATGATCCGATTTACACGTTCCTTCCTGCGGGTACGTGGATTATAAATCATTTGACCCTTGCTAATCTGCCCGCTGTACACGCGGAAAAAGACCAATTTACCTGCAAAAGGGTCCGTCCACAGCTTGAAAGCCAGCGAACAGAACTTGCCGTTATCATCAGCAGGAAACTCTGTTATTTCATCTGCATTATCTGGATCTGCCCCAGATTGCACCGCCACATCAAGGGGTGAAGGAAGATAATCAACCACCGCGTCCACCAACGGTTGAACCCCCCTGTTCTTGAATGCTGACCCGCCGAGGACTGGAACAAACTCACCAGCAATCGTCAGTCGACGAATAGCTTGCTTGAGGGTCACCGCGTCCACGGGCTCTTCGTCTAAAAGTAACCCCATAACCTGATCGTCTCGATCCCCAACGGCCTCCACCAGATCAGCTAGTGCGGCTTCTGCATCAGCCTTGAGATCTTCCGGAATATCCTCAACCAGAATCCGGGATCCAAATTCATCAGCAGGATCGTACATCAGGGCCTTTTGGTTTACCACGTCAAGTACGCCCCTGAGATCTTCCTCGGCTCCAAGCGGAATCCCTACTGAAAACGCAGGTGCTCCAAGGCGGTCACGCATTTCTGCGACCACATTCCCAAAATCCGCACCGGTGCGATCCATCTTGTTGACAAAGGCAATCCGAGGAACTCCGTATTTGGTAGCCTGCCGCCAAACAGTCTCAGACTGAGGTTGGACTCCGGCAACTCCACAAAAAACCGCTACAGCCCCATCCAAAACGCGCATGGACCTTTCCACTTCCGCGGTAAAGTCAACATGACCGGGAGTATCAATAATATTAACACGATGACCGACCTCAGACCACAACTTGGTCGTTCCATCCTCTGCTTGTTTCCAAAAGCAGGTGGTAGCCGCAGAAGTAATGGTAATGCCCCGTTCTCGCTCCTGCTCCATCCAGTCAGTAACGGTGTTGCCATCGTGCACCTCCCCTATTTTATGACAAAGACCTGTGTAAAAGAGAATCCTCTCGGTAGTAGTCGTTTTACCTGCATCTATATGCGCAGCAATGCCAATATTACGAGTACGCTCCAGCGTATACTCGCGGTCTGGCGAATTTATCGCACTAACATCTCTTTCGATTGCTAATTCCATTCTATCTCAACTACCAAAAAAGCCCCGGGATCACTGTCGCCCGGAGCGAATTTCCGTACAAATTTTCTTACCACCGGAAATGTGCAAAGGCCTTGTTAGCCTGTGCCATCCGGTGAACTTCATCCCGGCGCCGTATCGTGCTCCCTTCCCCTTCATAGGCTTCCATAATTTCCTTGGCCAAGGCGTTACTCATCGGGGAACCCTTGCGACTCTTTGCAACGGAAACAATCCATCGTAATGCCAAAGCCTCAGACCGATCTCCACTTACCTCCATGGGCACTTGATAGGTTGCCCCACCTACACGGCGGCTTTTGACTTCCAGTCGTGGCTTGGCGTTATCCACTGCACGCTCCAAAACTTCAAGAGCGGTTGTCCCTTCGTGTTTATCAACGATCTGATCAAAAGCACCGTAGACAATACGCTGCGCCACACTGCGCTTACCACGCTTCATCACCGTATTCACCAAACGGCCAACCAGCCGGCTGCCAAACTGTACATCCGGATAAATCTCGCGCTTAACTGCTCTACGTCTTCGTGACATTGTCTAAAATCTTGAATTAATACTTTATTTAGGACGCTTGACACCATATTTGGAACGGCTCACCCGCCTTTTTTCCACACCTTGGGCATCTCGCTGCCCACGTACCACGTGATAACGAACACCTGGCAAATCCTTCACTCGCCCCCCCCGTACCAAAACAATACTATGTTCCTGCAAATTGTGTCCCTCATCGGGAATATAAGCGATCACTTCATGACCAGTAGTTAGGCGGACTTTTGCCACCTTACGCATCGCCGAGTTGGGTTTCTTGGGCGTGCGGGTATATACCATCAGACAAACCCCTTGTCTGAATGGGCACGACTTAAGGGCGGGAGAAGTTGTTTTCTCCTTTATCTTTTTCCGCCCTTTGCGGATCAACTGGTTAATGGTTGGCATTTTGTTATAAATACCTTGCAAAAAAGCGCGTCTGGGACGCTATTTTAGCAAACGGGGGCGGGATATTACCAAAGGTTATCCCCAGTGCAACAAGATTTCTTACTTTTTAGCAAAAATATTCCTCATTGCACAAATTGATAGCTAGGTAAAGAATCTACCCTACCAGCGGATTTGGCTCATCAATGGCTGGTTCCGACGGAGCTAGGAGCAAGTTGTCTTCTTCCTCCATCTCAATTGGATCTGACAGCGGATTCAAATTCAACTTGCGGTGACCATCAAAACCGGTGCCAGCAGGAATAATGTGACCCATAATCACATTCTCTTTAAAGCCGTGCAGGATGTCCTTTTTGCCAAGCGTCGCCGCTTCGGTAAGAACCCGTGTGGTATCCTGAAATGAGGCTGCCGAGAGAAAGCTCTCTGTTTCCACAGACGCCTTGGTGATTCCCAGTAGCACTGGTGAAGCCTCAGCTGGCTGCCCTCCCATTTCCTCCACTCGCTCGTTCTCTATCTCAAAAGTAACCTTGTCAATCTGCTCGCCCCAGAGGAACGTCGTGTCCCCTGCCTCAGTAATCCGAACTTTGCGAAGCATTTGGCGCACGATCATTTCGATGTGCTTGTCGTTAATCGTCACACCCTGCAGCCTATACACTTCCTGCACCTCACTAACCAGAAACGCCTGCAACTCATGTACACCCAAAATGTCCAGTATGTCATGAGGCAGAATCGGTCCTTCAGTCAATTGTTGACCTTTTTTGACAACATCACCCTTAAACACGATGCAGTGTTTACCAATGGCCACAAGATGCTCTTCTTCCTCTCCAGTTTCCTGATTGGTAAGGATCAGTGAACGTTTTCCGCGTACAATCGGCCCAAAGTCAACCATGCCGTCAATCTTGGCGATCTCCGCCGCATCCTTGGGCTGGCGCGCCTCAAAGAGCTCTGATACTCGCGGCAAACCTCCAGTGATATCCTTGGTCTTAGAAGTCTTACGTGGGGTCTTCGCCAAAAGCGTTCCAGGAGCAATCACGTCACCTTCTTCACGTGTCACATGGGCTCCAGCGGGAATTGGAT
The DNA here is from genome assembly GCA_964485275.1 of uncultured Pedosphaera sp. Classification (GTDB taxonomy): domain Bacteria; phylum Verrucomicrobiota; class Verrucomicrobiia; order Limisphaerales; family UBA1100; genus UBA1100. The sequence continues at coordinate 17,379 of CAZAIZ010000001.1, read as the reverse complement.
AGTTTGCCACGGCATGGCCGTTCTCCTCCACTATTACTTGTGGATGCAAGTCCTCCTTGTGTTCAATAATCACCATCGATTCCTGACCGGTAGCTGGATCCACGTCATGATCCATGGTCACTCCTTCAATGATATCATGGAACACAATCACCCCACCTTTCTCGGACAAAATAGGGACATTGTAAGGATCCCATTGAACGAAGGTCTGACCTTTTTTCACCTTCTCACCGTCGGCAACTGAGATTACGGCACCAATCGGCACATCATAATCATCAATCTCAGTATTCTTTTCTGCGTCACGCACACTAACACGACCATTTTTGTTGAGCACAATATGACTACCATCCTCCAGATCCACAATCCGTAGACCTTGGTAGACCACAATACCACTCTCCTTGGCTTTAATCTCAGGCTGTTTAAAGACTGAGGAAGCTGTCCCTCCGATATGAAAAGTACGCATCGTTAATTGCGTGCCCGGTTCCCCGATCGATTGTGCAGCAATAATACCGACAGCCTGCCCATGCTCTGCAGTCAAACCGGTCGCAAGATTTCGACCGTAACAATGAGCACATACACCATGACGCACTTCACAGGTGAGCACAGAGCGAACTTTTACTTTTTCAATATTCGCATCCTCAATCGCTTCAGCCTTATGCTCATCAATTTCTTCGCCTGAACGCACAAAAAATTCATCGGGATTAAAGGGGTTAACCACATCCTCACAGGAGTGACGCCCAACCAAGCGATCTGCCAAATGAACCACCTCTTCTTCTCCTTCATAAATGGCCTCAAGCCAAACCCCATTTGTAGTTTGGCAATCCGTCTCTTGAATGATCACGTCCTGTGCTACATCGACAAGCTTGCGGGTCATATAACCAGAGTCAGCTGTTTTCAGCGCAGTATCCGCCAACCCTTTGCGAGCTCCATGAGTGGAAATAAAGTATTCCAACACCGTGAGCCCTTCGCGGAAATTGGAGAGAATGGGCTTCTCAATAATGTCTCCACTCGGCTTGGCCATCAATCCTCGGACACCAGCCAACTGCCTCACCTGCTGTCGATTACCCCTTGCACCCGAATCCACCATGAGAGCAACTGGGTTATATTCATCTTTACCCTGGTTGGTCTCCAACGTCTCCAGCATCACGTTGGAAATCTTGTCTGTGGCGTGGGTCCATATATCAATGATCTTGTTATAGCGTTCACCAGGTGTAATCACGCCCTTACGGTATTGCTTTTCAACGTCCTCTATTTCCTTTTGGGCTGATTTGATTTCCTGATTCTTTTCAGCCGGAATGATCATGTCATCAATCCCAATTGAGACACCTGCCATAGTGGCCTCCTTAAAGCCCAATTCCTTGAGCTTATCCAATGCCACAACCGTTTTCTTCTGGCCGGCAAATTTATACGAGTTTCCGATGAGTTCACCCAGCTTGCCTTTTGCCACTGCAAAATTTGGGAAGCCCAGTTCCTCAGGCCAAATTTCGCTGAAGACCACGCGACCCGCGGTTGTAGTGATCACCGCTAACTCGGCATCACCATAAAATGTTTCGCAACCACGATCCGGATTCGCCAAATGGATGCGCGAATGATGATCTATATCTCCTTCTTCTAACGCAAAGAAAACCTCATCTGCCGATGCAAACATGGGAATTCGATCTTTCTTTTTGCCCTTTTTGCCAGGCAAATCACGTGGTTCCACCGTGAGATAATAACATCCCAGAGTAATATCCTGAGTCGGTGTCATGATGGGCTTACCACTTGAAGGGCTGAAGATGTTATTAGGCGCCAACATCAAAAGGCGCGCTTCCATTTGCGCCTCCACTGATAGTGGTACATGAACCGCCATTTGATCGCCATCAAAGTCAGCGTTATAGGCGGTGCACACCAAAGGGTGCACCCGAATGGCAGAACCCTCGATGAGGACCGGCTCAAAAGCCTGGACAGACAGTCGGTGCAGCGTTGGAGCCCGGTTAAGCATAACCGGATGCCCCTTGGTTACCTCTTCCAATACATCCCATACCTCCGGTGTTTGGCGTTCAATCAGCTTCTTGGCCGACCGTACAGTATGTACATAGCCCAACTCCTTAAGTCGGCGAATAATAAATGGTTCGAAGAGTACCAGCGCCATCTTTTTGGGCAGACCACACTGATTCAGCTTCAACTCTGGACCGATAACGATCACCGATCGACCCGAATAATCAACACGTTTACCCAAGAGATTCTGGCGAAAACGTCCGCCCTTACCCTTGAGCATGTCCGAAAGCGACTTAAGCGCGCGATTACCCGCACCGGTGACCGCACGACCATGGCGCCCGTTGTCAAACAACGCATCCACCGCCTCCTGCAGCATTCTTTTCTCATTCCGAATAATCACCTCAGGAGTCTTCAGCTGCATGAGGTTCTTCAACCGGTTGTTACGGTTAATTACCCGACGATAGAGATCATTCAAGTCCGAGGTCGCAAAACGCCCGCCTTCCAAAGGCACAAGAGGGCGCAAGTCCGGCGGGATCACCGGCAAAACACTGAGAATCATCCACTCAGGACGCTTCTCCGATTCCTTAAAACCCTGAAAAAGCTTGATGCGCTTGGCGAGCTTCTTGCGAATTTGCTTGCTGCGAGTTTTGGTCATCGCCTCATGCAGCTCGTCAATACCTTGATCCAGATCTATATTAGACAAGGCCTCATGGACCGCCTCAGCGCCAATTTTAGCAACAAATGCACCACCTTCCTCCTTGGTGTCATTAGGACCATAGGTCTCTATGGCTTCGCGTAACTCCGCTTCAGTGAGTAATTGATTTCTTTCCAGCGGCGTGTCACCCGGGTCAATCACCAGATGATCCTCGTAGTATATAACCCTCTCAAGATGACGCCCGGTCATATCCAGCATCAATCCCAAACGTGAGGGCATACACTTAAAGAACCAAATGTGACTACAAGGCACGGCCAATTCAATGTGACCCATCCGCTCGCGTCGCACCCGGGCCAATGTCACCTCAACACCACACCGGTCACAAACCACTCCCTTATATTTAATCCGCTTGTATTTGCCGCAAGAACACTCCCAATCCTTTACCGGACCGAAAATACGTTCACAAAAAAGCCCGCCTTTCTCAGGCTTGAATGTACGGTAATTGATTGTCTCAGGGTTTTTAACCTCACCCTTGGACCATTGGCGAACGGTATCAGGGGAGGCAACCGAAACCTGGACATAATCCACAAGGTTGACGCGCTCTAACCCTAGTAACTCGCGGGCTGAATCTGTGCTATTCATTCTATTAAATTCCTTTTGATTATCGTGGGTTAACTGGCCAGGGCGGCAAGGGTCTCATCAGCTTCAGTAGAATTGTCGGAGGGATTGGTGTACCCCACCTTTACCTCTAGCCCGAGTGATTCCATTTCCTTTACCAGAACATTGAATGACTCCGGAATCCCGGCATCCAACGTATTGTCCCCTTTAACAATGTTTTCATAAATACGAGTGCGACCCTGCACATCATCTGATTTCACTGTTAACAGTTCCTGCAATGTATAGGCCGCACCATAAGCCTCCATGGCCCACACTTCCATTTCACCGAAGCGCTGCCCCCCGTACTGAGCCTTTCCTCCCAGAGGTTGCTGGGTAACAAGGCTATAGGGACCCACCGCTCGAGCGTGAATCTTATCAGCAACCAAATGCCCCAGCTTCAGCATGTAGATGTAACCCACTACAATTTCCTGATCAAACCGTTCGCCAGTTTGACCGTCATATAGATAAGCCTTTCCATTTTCACCAACCAATTGGTCTCCAACCTCAGCTACATTCTTGTCAACTGCCTGCTGCAAGTATTCGCGGACCTGTTTTTCACTAATACCGTCAAAAATCGGGGTGGCATAATGAAGACCCAACATTCTGGCCGCCCAACCCAAGTGTGTTTCGAGTAACTGACCCACATTCATACGACTGGGAACACCCAGAGGGTTCAGGCAAATATCCACCGGAGTCCCATCTTTCAGATAAGGCATGTCTTCCTCAGGCACAATTCGAGCTACCACACCCTTGTTCCCGTGGCGTCCAGCCATCTTGTCCCCCACCGACAGCTTTCGCTTGGAGGCGATATATATTTTCACGTTCTTGACCACGCCTGGCTCGCCCTCATCACCCGCTTCCACGCGTTGCAACTCATCGTCATGAGCCATTTGTAAATCGTCAAAACGTTTACGGAAAGCATCCAAGATTTCATTGATCTTATTCCGAATCGGCGAAGGATCGATCTCGATCTTGTCATAGCTGGCTGCCAACTTTCGAAGCAGCGTCTTGGTGATCTTGCGGTTCGAAGGGATGATAATTTCCCCTGTTTCACTGTTCACCACATCCAGAGGTATCTTTTCACCCAAGAGAATGTTTGATAAAGCCTCCGTGAGTTGCTCCTGCAGATCAGCATTCTTTTTCTTGTGCTCGTCCTGGACCTGTTTTTCGCCCTTCTTGGAAGCAGAAGAGGCACTGTTCTTTATAACTCTCTCTTCCTTGGCCGATATCTTGACGTCCATCACGATCCCTGTGCTACCGCTGGGAACGCGCAGGGATGTATCCTTAACATCGGCTGCCTTCTCACCAAAAATGGCTCGCAATAGACGTTCTTCAGGGGCGAGTTCCGTCTCGCTCTTGGGAGTAATTTTGCCTACGAGGATGTCGCCAGGTTCTACCTCTGCCCCCACACGGACCACACCATCAGGACCCAGATCGGCTAAGGCTTCTTCACCGACATTGGGAATATCACGAGTAATTTCCTCAGGCCCCAGCTTGGTGTCGCGTGCAGCAACCTCATATTCAGAAATGTGCACCGAAGTGAAAACGTCATCTTTGACAATCCTCCGCGAAATAATAATTGCATCCTCAAAGTTGTATCCGTTCCACGGCATGAACGCGACAAGCACGTTTTTGCCCAAAGCAAGTTCCCCCTTGTCGGTGGAGGGGCCATCGGCAACTACTTCGCCGGCTTTGAGTAAATCCCCCCGACTCACCAGTGGCTTCTGATTGATGCATGTCGAAGCATTGGAGCGCTGGAATTTACGCATTTGGTATACCCACATCCCTGATTCAGGATCATGCCTGAATTTTCGCTTACCCTCGGGCATCTCACCATCTTTGGTAACCACGATGCGATCTCCACTAACGGAGGCCACTTTGCCGGCCACTTCATTTTTCACCACCGCACAAGAATCCTGTGCGATCCGCCCTTCCATACCCGTGGCAACATACGGTGCTTCTGAAACGAGCAAAGGTACGGCTTGTCGTTGCATGTTCGAACCCATCAATGCCCGGTTCGCATCATCATGCTCGAGAAACGGAATCATCGCCGCAGCCACCGACACGAGCTGTTTCGGGCTTACATCCATATAATCAACCTCTACTGGAGGCACATCAATAAAGTCCCCTTTACGACGACAGGTCACTCGTTCGGTCTGGAAAACCCCTTTGTCATTGATGAGAGCATTGGCTTGAGCCACAACGTATTTCTCTTCAGCGTCTGCCGTCAGATAATCAATCTTTTCAGATACTTTACCTTTAACCACCTTACGGTATGGGGTTTCAATAAAGCCAAAGTCGTTTACCCGGGCAAAGGTTGCCAAGGAAGCAATCAAACCAATATTCGGTCCTTCAGGCGTTTCAATCGGGCAAATCCGACCATAGTGCGAGGGATGCACGTCACGAACCTCAAAACCAGCACGATCACGCGATAAACCACCCGGACCGAGGGCAGATAAACGCCGCTTGTGCGTGGTTTCAGCCAGAGGATTGATCTGATCCATGAACTGACTGAGTTGGCTGCGACCAAAGAAATCACGGATTACTGCGCTAAGTGCCTTGGGATTGACCAACTTGGTTGGCGTCATGGTGTCGGTTTCCTGATCAAACAGGGTCATACGCTCCTTCACTAGACGCTCGGTGCGGGCAAGCCCCACCCGACACTGATTGGCGACCAATTCACCCACCGTACGCACACGACGAGAGCCCAAGTGATCAATATCATCCAACACCCCTTCACCCATCTTGAGCTTAAGTAGATAACGCGTGGCTTCTGCCAGATCATTCTTGGTCAACGTGCGGGATTCCTCCGGGTCGGTGAAATCAAGCTTCTGACAAATCTTGTATCGACCCACCCGGCCCAAGTCATACCGTTTCGGATCAAAAAACAAGCGCTTCAAGAGTGCGCGAGAATTTGCCACAGTCGGCGGATCCCCGGGACGCAAACGCCCGTAAATTTCCTTAAGTGCCTCCTCCTCATTGTGAGTCGGATCCTTTTTCATACACTTGATAATGAGACCTTCATCACCTGAAATATCCACAACCTTCACCTTGGTTGATCCTGTGGTGGCAATCTGTTTCAAAATTGCGCGGGACAACGGCTCGAAGGCACGGGCAACAATCACATCCTTCTCCTCATCCTCAACATCATTAACGAGAACAAGGTTGGCAAGATTTTCATGTTTCTCCGCCTTCTTCAGTGTCATCTCCTGTATGTTATAAAACATCTCGAGAATTTCCTGATCGGTCCCCTTGGAACCGTCATCCTTTAGGAATCCCAAAGCACGGAAGAAGGTCGTGATCAGGAACTTTCTCCTGCGCTTCTTACGATCCAAATAGACGTAAAGAAGATCATTCGTGTCAAACTGCGTCTCGAACCAGGAACCACGATCGGGAATAATCCGGAATGAGTGCAGCGTTTTTCCATTAGCGTGAGTACTGGCTTCAAAAGCCAAACCGGGCGAACGGTGCAATTGGCTCACAATCACGCGCTCAGCTCCATTAATCACAAAGCTACCCGATGGGGTCATAAGCGGTATCTCCCCCATGAATACTTCCTCTTCCTTGACCTGCTTGCCTTGCTTCAGGTGGAAAGTCACGTAGAGGGCCGCACCATAGGTACTACCTTCGTCCAGAGCCTCAAGCCAAGTCTGCTTGGGAGGACGAATTTCATAACTATAGAAGTCGAGAGTAATATTTCCGTCGTAACTCTCGATCGGAAACACCTCCTTGAAGACCGCCTGCAAGCCGTCCTCAATGCGTTTGGATTTGTCTGTCCCTAGCTGGAGGAATTCGACGTACGATTTTTGTTGTATGTCGATCAGGTTTGGGAAGTCGATGACCTCTCTGATCTTACTGAAATTAATCCGATCCCTAGTATTCGCTGCCATATCGCCTAATTTGTTGTGTGCCGGACCACCCGGCTGGGTTTCCCCGTGTCCCGGGTTAACCACCCGGAATCATTATTACTACCCTGCACCCAAAACGGTCCTTAATAACCGCGTGTGCTTTGCCTCGTCCTAAAGCCGGGACTACCAGTGGAGCTGTAGCCACCACTGGCACCCGGTGAAACAACCGATTACTTGAGTTCAACCTTTGCGCCGGCTTCCTCAAGTTTCTTCTTGGCCTCTTCGGCCTCATCCTTACTCACGCCTTCGAGAAGAGCCTTTGGAGCAGCCTCAACGAATTCTTTGGCGTCCTTGAGACCCATTTCGCTGTTGATGGCACGTACTGCCTTAATAGCAGCCACCTTGTTGCCTCCATCACCCACGAGAACAACATCAAAGGAATCCTTTTCCTCCGCTGCTCCCGCGTCACCTGCCGCAGGTGCCGCCACAGCCACCGCCGCGGCTGGCGCTGCAGCGCTAACATCCCATTTTTCCTCAAGTTGTTTTACCAGTTCAGCCGCCTCGATGACGGTTAGGCTGCTCAGGTCCTCAACGATCTTGTCTAGATCTGCCATTATCTTTTCCTTTTGTTGTTTGTCGTCTCGTCGCTTTCCCGGCTGGAAAAATTTCAGTGCGCCGCCTGCGCTCCGACGATTTACATTATCATTTTTCACTCAACCCAACCACCCGGTCAGGCTGAAATTCATTTAATTCAATCACCTTTATCCACATGGGCCTGGATTGCTCGAGCCACCATGCTAGCTGGCGTATTGATCACACGGGCCAACTGAGTAGCCGGTGCCTGAATTACTCCAAGCAGTTGTGCACGCAGCACCTCGATGCTGGGCAGGTCGGCTATACGAAGCACGACCTCTCCCTCGAGTCGGTCTTCACCGACATAGCCAAACTGAATTTTAGGCTTGCCGGATTTCCGGGAAAATTCCTTTACGACCTTGGCTGCCGCCGAAATTTCCTGATCTCCGGTTATTACTGCAACCTGCCCGGCCAAAGCCCCGTTCAGATTACCGATGCCCGCCTGTGTTGCCGCAGCACGAAACACCGAATTCTTTACAACGTGAATTTGGGTATTACTCTCGCGAAGTTTCGACCTCAACGACTCAAACTCTGCCACGTTCAGTCCGGTGTATTCGGTTACAATGAAAAACGGGGATTGGTTCAACCACTCCACATATTCCTCTGTCAAAAATTGCTTTTCGGGTCGCATGATTAGGTCTCCTGAGCTTTATCCAAGCTTTGATATCTCCTTTACGTCGAGCTTTACACTCGGGCTCATGGTGGCAGATACTGAAGCAGATCTGAGATAAGTCCCCTTGGCCGAGTCCGGTTTTGCCTTTAGCACGGCAATAATTGCGGCCTTAGCGTTCTCTAATAGTTTCTCGGAATCGAAACTAGTCTTCCCGATTGGCAGCTGGAGATTCGCGCTTTTATCCACCTTGAACTCCACGCGGCCTGCTTTCACCTCACCGATAACCTTTCCCAAATCATCGGAAACGGTGCCCGCCTTTGGCGTCGGCATAAGCCCACGTGGACCGAGTTGGCGACCCAACTTGGCCACACCGGACTTCATCGCCTCGGGAGTAGCCACGGCCACGTCAAAATCGGTCCAACCACCCTCGACCTTTTCAATGAGCTCCTTCAGTCCCACGTGGTCAGCACCAGCCTCCTTGGCGGCCTCAGCCGTCGGACCTTCCGCTGCAAAGGCCACTACACACACTGTCTTACCGCTGCCATTGGGCAAAGCAACGGTGCCTCGCACCATTTGGTCTGAATGTTTGGGGTCCACGCCAAGACGCATGGCCAAGTCGACCGATTCGTCGAACTTGGCGCGAGGAAATTTTCCCAGAGTGGCAATTGCGTCCATCAGGGAAACGGTTTCCCCACCGTTCCTGGCCTCGAAGGCTTGCTTATATCGTTTGCTAGGCATTTTGTCTTTGCGGTTCAAACGGGCATGACGCCCTCCCGCGGTTAGGGTTTAAAAGTTACTCGACTACGTCAATTCCCATGCTGCGGGCGGTTCCGGCGATGATTCGTGCAGCCATTTCATCATCATTCGCGTTCAGGTCAGCCTTCTTACGCTCGGCGATCTCGAGAACCTGTGCCTTGGTGACTTGACCGACCTTTTCCTTGTTTGGCACACCGGAACCAGCGGCGATACCGGCAGCCTTTTTCAGCAGGTCCGAAGCGGGCGGCGACTTGAGGATGAAATCAAAGGATTTATCCTGATATACCGTGATCACCACTGGCACGAGGGTGCCCGCCATATTCTGGGTCTTGGCGTTAAATTCCTTACAAAAAGGCATGATTGGCACACCAAGCTGACCGAGGGCAGGGCCAACGGGCGGGGCTGGTTTGGCATCGCCACCGGGAATCTGCAACTTTATCTGTCCTATTTCTTTCTTCGCCATTGTTAAAGTCTCTGTTTAAGCGATTACTGTTTTTCGACCTGCCAATATTCCAACTCGACGGGTGTGCTGCGACCAAAGATATCTATCGTAACCTTGAGCTTCCCAGCCTCGGTATCGATTTCCTCCACCGCGCCATCATAATTTTGGAAGGGGCCATCATTGATCTTCACCATTTCACCGATATCAAAAAGCACCTTGGGTTTATCGCCTTCCTCAGCCTCAGAAATCTGCGACTTGATCGCCTCCACTTCCGCCTCCGGCGTGGGCTCAGGCCTTTCTCCACCAAGAAAACCAATCAGCCCCACCGTGTTGCGGATAAAATCCCAGGGTAAGGGCAATAATCGGCGCTCATCATCATACACCTTCATCTTGATGAAGAGATATCCCGGATAAAGTTTGCGTTGAGACACTGTCTTCTTGCCTCCACGCACTTCCACCACTTTTTCCATGGGTAATAAAATTTCCTCAATATACTCGCCCATCTCTTCTTCAATAATGCGCTTTCGCAGGCTTTTCTCTGCCTTCATTTCCTGACCAGACAAAGTCTGTATGGTGTACCATTCGTTGGGCATCGCTCAGCTTACTTCTATCGATCTATTGAGTTGGTGTTTTATCAAACAATACGGTGTCACCATTGAGCAGTGCGCCCCAAATAATCTCACGCACCACAAAATCCGCGGCAACGGTGAAAACCGCCAGTAAAAGCGATGAAAGCAGCACGACAACAATGTGCTGTTTTAATTCTTCGGCGGTAGGCCAGGTAGCTTTGCGCAGCTGTTCACGTGTTTCGTGAATGTATGTCTTGATGGCTGTAATCTTGCCGCTCTTCCACAGGGCAATGAACACCACTAAAACCAATACAGACCAAAAAACCTCCCAAACCGGAAAACCTTCCGACGGAGCTGTTTCACCTGATTCTTTGGTTGGAGGAGCCTGTTCAGCCCCCATTTGAGGAACTTTATTCTCTGGCTGGGTCACCGGGCTTTTTGCCGATTCAGAAGTGCCTGCTTGGACCGGCACCGGATTGGATTTCCCTGTTGCTTCAGATTTATTTGCGTCTGCCATCAATTCAAATTGCTCCGACTATCTAAAAAACCCTGTTGGCGGAGGGGGAGGGATTCGAACCCCCGTTGGCTTGCGCCAAAGCGGTTTTCAAGACCGCCGCATTCGACCACTCTGCCACCCCTCCGTCATTCCGGACTGGCACGGCGAGAGGGAGTCGAACCCCCAACCTGCGGTTTTGGAGACCGCTGCTCTACCAATTGAGCTATCGCCGTCCAATAAACCCGAAACAGGTGCCGACTGGAGGACCATGGTCGCCCCTGGCCAGCAAAAGGGTTCCTTGTGATTATTCCATAACCTCAATCACACGACCCGAACCAATGGTTCGGCCACCTTCGCGGATCGCAAAAGTAAGCCCGTCTTCCATCGCCACTGCCTGGTGTAATTCCACATTAATCACCACGTTATCACCTGGCATCGCCATCTCGACATCATTCTTGTCATCACTATCGCGCAACGCATTTATGCTGCCGGTGATGTCAGAGGTGCGAAAGAAGAACTGCGGGCGGTAGCCCGAGAAGAAAGGCTTGTGGCGGCCCCCCTCATCCTTTTTAAGTACATAAATCTGGGCCTTAAATTTCTTGTGCGGCGTGATGGATCCGGGCTTGGCCAACACCTGGCCCCGCTCCACTTCACCTTTTTTCTTGCCACGGAGCAACACGCCCACGTTCTCACCGGCACGCGCTTCGTCCAATAGTTTGCGAAACATTTCAAGATCCGTCGCCACTGTTTCCTCAGTGTCTTTAATGCCGACAATCTCAACCTTGTCCATTTTCTTGATGATACCACGCTCCACGCGGCCGGTGGCCACCAGACCACGACCTTCAATAATAAAGGTATCCTCAATACACATCAGGAACGGCTTGTCCTCGGCACGCTCGGGCTCCGGGATAAATTCATCACATTTAACGAGCAATTCCTTGATGGCACCTACCCAATTCTCCTCACCATTCATGGCACCAGTGGCACTGGCACGTATCACTGGGGTGTCGTCACCTGGGAAGTCATACTTACTGAGCAGCTCGCGCACTTCCATCTCCACCAAGTCCAGAAGCTCAGCATCGTCCACCAGGTCGCTCTTATTCAAACAGACAACGATCGACGGCACTCCCACCTGCTTGGCAAGCAGTACGTGTTCGTTGGTTTGCGGCATCGGACCACTGGAAGCATCCACCACCAGAATTGCTCCATCCATCTGGGCGGCGCCGGTGATCATATTCTTCACATAGTCAGCGTGTCCCGGACAGTCCACGTGTGCGTAATGGCGGTTCTCGCTTTCGTATTCCACGTGCGACACAGCAATGGTCACGGTCTTTGAATCATCACGCACCGTACCGCCCTTGGTAATGTCTGCATATGAAATGGGCGTTGCCATGCCATCCTTAGACTGCACTTCCACAATTGCTGCGGTGAGGGTGGACTTACCGTGATCCACGTGGCCAATCGTGCCTATATTTACGTGCGGTTTACCTCGTACGAACTCTTCTTTAGCCATGTCGCTTCTTTATTATATGTTGTTTATGTCGTTAGTTTAAACTGGAGCCCTTGACCGGGTTTGAACCGGTGACCTCGTCCTTACCAAGGACGCGCTCTACCGACTGAGCTACAAGGGCAAACCAAGTCTAAAAGCTCTTCTCTAATTGTATAAAAAACGATAAAACCCCATGGTCACTTACCCTCATTTTTCGAGAAAGTGACTGGATTTTCGTCGTTTTTTCCGTCAAAAACATCCAAAAAAGAGTAATCGACGGGTGCGGGAAAATAGCCTTTAACGCTGTCTGGTCAACACTTTTTTCACTTTTTTTGCCACATTTGATCAGTCCTGGGTAATTCTGGGAGCCCTAAGGCACGTGCCGCGTTGCGAAAATGCATTTTAGCTACCTGATTCAATACCTTTACATCCCCTGTTTTCACGAGTTTCTTTGCCACTTCATCCACCTGTTTTCCTCCGCCTTTAGGCAATAAAACCCCTGTTTTCTGGCTTAATTCAGCCATTTTCCGGACAAAAACGTCCCGTGCTAGGATGGAGGCACCGGCTACAGCCAAATCTTCCTCGGCTTTATGACGCTGAATCAGCTCCAAATCACGACCTAATTCCATCAATGCATCAGCAACAGTGGACTTGCTTCGAGCGAATTGGTCACTGATGGCCCGCTCAGGAGCAGGATTCATTTCCGAACGCCGCTCGAGCAGGTTTTCAATAACCCGGGCATGACCCCAGGCAAGAATCTTATTTACTGTGCGCATCTTACCGTGCATCCGGTTGTAGGTCTCCGGGCCAATGGGAACCACACTCCAGATGCATCCGGGAGTTGCACGAATGATCTTTGCCAACTCGCCAATCCGCTTGTCGCTGGTCACCCTTTTGGAATCCTTGATTCCCTCTTCCTGCCAATGTCTCACCACTGATTCATTCACATAAACTGCGGCCACCACCAATGGCCCAAAGAAATCCCCTTTCCCCGATTCATCCACCCCCAGACGCGGGCGAATAAAGTCCGGGTTAATCTCTGCCTCATACCCCAGACGCGCCTCTTTTAGTATTTCCGGTTCCAGAACAAACTCAACAAACTCTTGTGTCCCCTTTCCCTGCACCAAGAGTTTGCCGCTTGTATAATAATTAACGTTTAATTTATCACGATGCCCTGCAAACCGAGTGTGGGGAATTCCACGCATTTCGAAATCATGCCCCAAAAGATACGCCTCAAGTTGAGCCGCCTGCTCCTCGGTCAGCTTGCAGGTATAGGAAGTAAGCGTTTTTTCCGCCATTATTTTTTCAGCAGCATCAACTCCACTTTCCGGTATTCCACCGGATGACTTTCGGACTGCAGGGAGATGTAACCTTCTTTCAGCGACAGATTGCCTTCCTCAACAAGTTTCTTGGCATCTTCATCGCGCGGATCATATTGAGGCTTGGAGTAACTCATCACCTCCATTCCATTGACGAAATGTTTAATCACTTCACCTCCACGAACTTCAACCTCCACCCTCACCCACTGATCTCCCCGAAAGGTTTTGGATTTACTGCTGAAACAATGCCGGGTCTGCAACTCCCCATCCATCACCACGTTGGTTCCGGGCGTACAAAGGTTGGCTGTGGTGCGCTTGCCCTTCTCCTTGCCGCCCAGCAACTGCACTTCGATTGAGACGGGAAAATCCTGGTCCACTCGCATCGTCTTGGGATCCTGACAATGCAGCATGATACCGCTATTGCGCCAGGCCCACCCTGGGCCACCGGTTAGCTGCTCCCCAACAAACCGGTATTCGACTGCCACGCGGTAATGTGACACTTTTGCTTTGTAAAAGATATGGCCGAATTGCTCTGCGAACGCCTTGTAGCCTGAGTAACCCACCTTCAACAGGCCGTTCTCCACGCGAAAAGTGTTCTTGAAGTTTTCACCGACCTTTTGACCCTTTATCTTGGGTGTCCAGCCTTTCAAATCCTTCCCGTTAAAGATCGAAACCCACTCCGCGGCTCCAGCCCTCGCCCCTGCAATGCATAACACTGCCACGACTACTATTTTGGAAATCAATTGCATGCCTTTCTGTACACCAGCAGGCCTGCTGCGCAAACGTAAAACGCTTTGACAAGGCAGGGTTTGTGCCCTGAGGTTCCCTGTCCGTGCCCCACCGCCGTAAAACCCGTCGTCTGGTTCCCAAACTGCTGGATTGGTACCAGGCCCATGCCCGTGACCTACCCTGGCGACATACCTCAGACCCCTATGCCATCTGGGTTTCAGAAGTCATGTTGCAGCAAACCCAGGTGACCACGGTCATCGCCTATTGGGAACGCTGGATGCGTGCCCTGCCAACGCTCCAGAAACTTGCCCGGGCCAAGCCCGAGCGCATCCTCAAGCTCTGGGAGGGTCTGGGTTACTACTCGCGCGCACGCAACCTGCAGACTGCCGCTCAAAGGATCATGGCTGAACACGGCGGGGTTTTCCCGAACGAGCCCGAAAAAATCAGTAAACTTCCCGGTGTTGGCCGCTACACTGCTGGTGCCATCAGTAGCATTGCCTTTGGCCGACCCGAACCCATTGTTGATGGAAACATTGTCCGTATCCTCACCCGAATTTTTGGCATCCGGCAAAGCCCCGAGGACAAAAAAACACGGGAGAAACTTTGGGAACTGGCTCAATTACTGGTAAGTGCGACTAAAAACTGCTCGTCAATCAACCAGTCGCTCATGGAACTGGGGGCCATGGTCTGTCACCGCGGCCATCCCGAATGCGGGAATTGCCCCGTGGCCCGCAGCTGTACCGCCAAACGTGAAAAGATCACCCACCTCATTCCTGCCAAGGGAAAATCAACCCAATACGAGGAAAAGAAAATCGAAGTGTACGTCCTGTCGCGCAATGGACAAATGCTCTTGCAGCAACGCCCCGAGGGTTTTACCAACGCCGGCTTCTGGGAACTGCCCAACAATGAAACTGGTCCAGACCTCGACCTGCCAAAAAATGCGCAGGCCATTGCCACTGTGCGCCATAACATCACCCGGTACCGAATCAGGCTCAATGCCTACGCGCTAAGGCCAAAGGACAGGGAACCAAAGGGCAAATGGTGCAATTCCTCGGACTTAATTAAACTCCCCATCACCGCTTCGCATAGAAAGCTTATTAAAACCCTAGCGAGGTAGCACAAAAATCTGGGTAAAGTAATATCTGCCCTTTGAGGACTTGGCCACCCCGATGCCTGTCTTCAAATACCGGCCATCCTCAATGGCTCCACGGTGAGAGGAACTGTTAAGCCAGGAATTCACGGCTATGACTACGGGATCTGTGTGACCCCAGTTTCGTGCCAGATTTTCCGAGACGGTCCGGTAGGGAAGAAATCGGCCAACCGCCCTAGCCCGTCTTTTATATCCAACGTGGCTGAAGCTTTCGGTGCGTGCCATTTTATTACTGTACCTTTGAGCCACCTGACTAATTCGTGGGTCCAACCGCAGCTTGTTTAGCCCTAGAGTCATCCGGTAGACATTCACCCTTTCATGCACCTCATCTGCCAGGTCCTGATACCGGGTCAACTCCTGCTGTGAATAGGAGGCGGTATAAACCTCGGTTGAGGCAACACAACCGGTCAACAAAGATAGAGCCAGAAGCCCAAGACTAGCGCTGACGTACTTCAATCTCTGTAATATTAAAATAATCCATCCGTTTATCCTTACGCACCCCGTCCACATCCACCTGCAGGATACAGTGATCCCCCTCGGTCTTGGCAATGCGATACAAAAGAAAATCCCCATTGCGCGTCCGCATGAAGAGCTGCTCAGTAAAGCCATCGGGATTAAGTTTCATAAACCGCCCGAGCTCCGTCTCAATAAATTTTTTATTAAACTTAATATTGGTACTGTTGTAGGTGGCCAACACCACCGGGGCCGCCGGAACCGCCGAAGGGGGGGGTGGCGGAGGAGGGGGTGGAGGGGGCGGCGCATCGGCACCGGGTGCCCCAATCATGCCCGGCACCTGTGTTACCGGCATCCAGTTGGCGCATCCCTCATACCAGGCCTGGTCAGTGGGTAGAATCTCCCCACGCTTGAGGTATTCGCGTGCCTCTTCAATGGGGTAAGGACCGAAGGCCTGTCCATCCCGGGTGAAATGCAGCAGCATGAAGAGAATTCTGCCTTAGGTTACTGGCCATAGGCAACCCACTTTAGTTGACCACTGTGAAGAAACGCAGAATTAGGTGCCTGATGGATTAAAGTTTACCGGCTGCGGTAATTGCGCAGGGCTTGGCGGCGGGTTTGGAGACTGGAGTTTTGTAGATTCAGGAAGCCGGTTTGGCTGAAAATACCGTACTTGACGATTTCCACCCGCCCACGACGCGCATTGTAACGCCTTCGCAGAATGAGGGTTGATCTGCCTGTCTGCCCCCGGTTACCCATCTGGATCCGGCTGCCTATGCCGGCACTCTGCTGCTGTGGCCCCGGGAACATAGACTGATTTTGCTGCCGTGGTGGGTTCTGAGTCTGGTTCTGAGTCTGAGTCTGAGTCTGGTTCTGAGTCTGGTTCTGAGTCTGCTGCCCGCCACCAACAAAGGAATAACTTCCACTCCAGGTAGAATAACTAGAAGAGACAATTCCATTTCTGGAAGATCCTTGGTAGGTACTTTGACCCGCTAGAATAGTGATTACGACCTGCTTTGTTTGTCCCACGTTTACCATTCCGGCATGAACCGCGGCCATTCCCACATGGGAATCATCTGTATAGATGTCCGTTCCCCAGACGGTTCCACCACTAGTAGCGCCAGTCACTGTTCCAATGAAGGTCTTGTTGATGTTGGTGGCCACCCGTAAATGCCGCGCGTGACCGCTTAGATTTGTCGGGGTTGGTTGTTGCTGGGCGTGCGTACATAGCTCTCCCAGGTAAAACGCCAAAATCAGGATGGCCCGTATTTTATTCATCGGTAACGGTAATTGCGCAGGGCTTGGCGGCGATTCAGTTTATTGCCCGGAAGATTTAGATATCCACTACGGCTAATCACTCCATTTTGAATAACCTCAACCTTGCCGGTCTTAGGATTAAGATGTCTTCTTAGGAAAATGGCTGAGCCGCGACCTTGAATACGAGTACCCACTTGCTGCTGCTGAGGCCGCGCAGGAAATCTATTCGGACGCATGGTTGGCGGCTGATTGGTCTGTTGCTGCGTTGTCTGTTGCTGCGTTGTCTGTTGCTGCGTCGTCTGTTGCTGCGTCGTCTGTTGCTGCGTCGTCTGTTGCTGC